>NZ_APNL01000025.1:0-34696 GCF_040361435.1 Salinisphaera sp. C84B14
ACCTGGTGGGTTTACACACCTAGGGCGACATGCCCTGGGGCCGCCAGAGATAGAGCGGTTGTGCCGCCGCTTGACTTTCGAAAGACAGATCGACCGGCATGCCGGCCGCCTGCAGGCGCAGGCCCCCGGCCGCGGCACTTTCCGACAATATCGAGTCCGGTGCGCTACGGCCCTGGTAGTAGCGGATCACCCGGGCAGAATCCACGCCCGCGGACTCGCGCGCGAGTGCGAGCACATCGTCGATATGGCCGATCTTGTCGATCAGGCCGAGTCGGAGGGCGTCATCCGCGGCAAAAATGCGGCCGTCGGTAATGTCGTCCAGATGGGCGCGGTCCAGTTCGGGGCGACCCGCTTCGACAACGCTCACAAAGCGTTTGAACAGCGAATCCACCACCTTCTGCACGATGGCGCGCTCCTCGGGCGTGGCCTCGCGCAGCGGCGACATGATGTCCTTGTGCGCGGCGCTCACATAGCTGGCGTTGTCCACGCCGATCTTGTCGAGCAGGCCGCTGGCGTTCACGCCGGGGATGATCACGCCGATCGAGCCGGTAATCGAGGTCGGCTGGGCAATCACCCGATCGGCGGCCATGGCCACGTAGTATCCGCCCGAAGCGGCCACGCCGCCAAAGCTGGCAATCACCGGCACGCCGGTTTCGCGCCGATAGCGCGCGATGCGGGCATAAATTTCGTCGGCGGCGGCCACGGTGCCGCCGGGGCTGTTGATCCGCAGCACGACCGCGCCGATGGCATCGTCCTCGGCGGCCTTGTCGAGCGCGCGGCTGATCGTGGCCAGCGTCGAGGGTTGTTGTACCAGCCCCAGCGCACGCTGCGACGGCGCATCGGAGATGAAGCCCGATATCGGCAGCCAAAGGATCTTGCGGGCACCCTCTCCCTGGACCGTGGTTTCATGCAGGTCGTTATCGCCGCGGCCGAACGGCGAGATGACGACGCAGCCGGCCAGGGCAAGGATCACAACCAGCAGCGGCAACCGTCGCAGTGCCGTCAACGCACGCAGGCGCACCTCAATGCACCTGGGTCTGCCAGGCCTCGATCGCGGCGATGGTGCGCTCGGTGGCCTGCTGCAGGCATTTTTCGGCTTCCTCGCGCTGTTCGTCGTCAAGGTGCTCCCAGGCCATGGCAATGAACGGGCGCGCCTCGTCGAGCACCTCGTGTTCGTAGAGCTGCCGATAGGCGGTTTCGAGGGCGGCCAGGCACTGGCCGATGGCGTCCGCCGGCAGTTTGGCCTGTTGGAAGACCATCACACAGGCACCGGTGGCGGCGTGTTCGAGCATGGGCTCTTCTTTGGCGGTATCGGGGTAGTGTTCGCCGAATAGATCCGCCAGGCGCGTGACCATTTCCACCAGGGCCAGCATCGCCGGCATATCGTCGTGCAGGGTTGGATGCCCACGCTTGGCGGCGACATTGGCGGCCACCTTCAGCGCCGGGCCGATCACGCGGTGATAGGTGCGCGGGTCGAGCGCGTCCGGGTCGAGCTGCTCGGGGTCGAGACGGCGGGCGGTGTCGGGATTGTCCATGCTGAATCTGTCGGTTGGTCGTCTGAAAAGGCGCAGGGGGGTCGCCACGCCCTATGGGTCACGCGGGCGGGTGGCCGGTTCAAACCGGCCGCTGCCAGAACGTCATCGTATCACTCGGCCGGAAGCACGATCTCTACGCGGGCGCCGCCTTTTTCGCAGCGGGTGAGGGTGATGTCGCCGGTATAGGAGCGCACGATCTCGGCGGCCACTGCCAGGCCCAGGCCCTGGCCTTCCCGGCTGGTGTCGGCGCGTACGCCGCGTTCGAGCAGGCGTTCGGTGGAGCCTTCGCCGAAGCCGGTGCCGTTGTCGTCGATCTGCAGGCACAGATCGCCGTCGCGCATTTCGGCGCGTACCTCCACCTCGCCGTCGCCGTACTTGGCGGCGTTGTCCATCAGGGTGCCCAGCAGCTCGGTCAGATCGCCTTCGTCGATCGGCGCCTTGACCGTGTCCGGGATATGCACCTCGAAACGCGTGCCCTGTTCGGCATACACTTTGGTCAGCGCGCGGGCGAGCTTGCGCGCCACCGGGGCAATGGCGATCGACACCGCCAGGCTGCGCTTGCCGGCCGCGGCCGCCTTCTGCAGCTGGTAGTCGAGGATATCGTTCATACGGGCCAGCTGCGTGCGCAGCCCGTGGCGCTGACTTTCTTCGAGCTTGTCGTCTTCGGCCAGGCCGCGCAGTACTGCCATCGGTGTTTTCAGGCTGTGAGCCAGATCGCCGAGGGCATTGCGATAGCGGGTCAGGCGTGCCTGGTCGTTGGAGAGCATGGTGTTGAGGTTGCTCACCAGCGGCTGAATTTCGTCCGGATAGCGGCCTTCGATACGCCGTTTCTCGTGGGCCTGCAGGTTGGCGAGGTTGCGGGCCAGCCGGCGCAGCGGCGCCAGCCCCCAGCGCAGAATGAAAAGCTCGACGATCAGCAGGATCAATGCCGATGCGCTCAGCAGCGTCCACAACACGCCGCGAAAACGCTGCATCTGCTTGATGAAGGTGCGGGCGTCCTCGGCCACCACGAGCGTGTAGCGATAATCGGTGCCCGCATCGGTCACCCAGCGAAAGCCAAATGACAGGGTGATGAGGGTGTCGTCACCGGGATAGATACGCATGAACTGCCATTCGCCGACAGCCGGCAGCGTATCCAGCTCCAGCGGATCGAGCAGGGAAGGCGAGCGCCAGATCGATTCACCGTTTTCGTCGAGCACCATGGCATAAAGCCCGGAGTCGGGACGGGTCAGATCGGACTCGGGCAGCACGCGCGGGGCGACCTTGAAGCTGCCATCCTCGGTGATCTCGGCGCTGCCCAGCAGCGCATAGCTCAACCCCTGCAGGCGATCGTGTTCGGCCTGATCGGCACGCTCGCTGACCGCCGTTTCCAGCGCCACGCCGGTCAGCCCGATGAATGCCAGTAGAAGAACCGCGGTGGCGGCCAGCAGCCGCGCCCGCAGTGAGTTCATCACGAGGGCTCGGTATCGCTCGTGGGCGTGCGCGCGTCCCGCGCCAGCCGATAGCCCCGTCCGCGCAGCGTTTCAATGGGTTTGCGCACGCCCTCGGGGTCGAGTTTGGCGCGCAGGCGGCGTACGAAAACCTCGATTACGTTGGAGTCGCGCTCGGCGTTTTCCTCGTAGATATGTTCGGTGAGCGCAGTCTTGGATACCACCTCGCCGGCGTGCAGCATCAAATGTTCGAGCACCCGGTATTCGTAGGCGGTCAGCTCCACCGATTCGCCGGCCACGAAGACCTCCTGGCGCGCGGTATCCAGCACAATATCGCCGGATTCCAGCTTCGGCTGGGCCCAGCCGCGCGAACGTCGCACCAGCGCCTGGATACGCGCGGTAAGCTCTTCCGGCTGGAACGGTTTCACCACATAGTCGTCGGCGCCGGTTTCCAGGCCTTCGACCTTGTCCTGCCAGCGGCTGCGGGCGGTGAGGATCAGCACCGGATAATCGAGCCCGGCCTCGCGTACCTCGCGGATGATATCCAGGCCGGTAGGGCCGGGCAGGCCCAGATCGACAATGGCGATATCGATCGGGTATTCCAGCGCAAAGAACAGACCTTCTTCGCCTTCACCGGTGGCATCGACCGCGAAACCGTCACTGCGCAACTGCGCACAGATCTGTTCACGCAGATCCACATCGTCTTCGATAACCAGTGCTCGCATAGCGTCCGTGTGTTTCGGGTGAGTCTAGTGACGTGCTTCGACATGCACGATGTGCACGCGACCGCCGTCCAGCAGTTTCACACGATAGTAGGGGCCGCCGGGGCCGTCTTCCAGTACCACGTTCAGCACACGACCGCCGTATTCCCGCGAAGCACGGCGTGCCGCTTCGGCCGGCGCGACATTGGGCTCGGGTCGTGCTTCTCGCTTGGCGACGTCGGCCGCCGGCTCGTGGGCCGGCCCGGCCTGCTCGGCCAGCGGCGCGCGCAGCGTATCGCCATCGAACTGGGCCTGCGCGATCGGGCAGGCAAGCAACACCAGCAATGCCAGCGCGATCAGTCGCAGGCTCGCGAGTGCAATGTCGGGGGCGATCGCGTGGCGGGTCATGGCGATAAGGACAGGCTTGAACCCGCGCTAGAAGCTGCTGCGAAAACCGGAGGGGGACATATTCCCGTTCCCGGCAGGCGCCGTGTTCTGATAGCCGTTGCTGCGCTGCAGGCAGTCGTTGAGCCGGTTGTTTTCCATGCGCCGGGCATTCCAGGCGCCCGCGCCCGCACCGGCCAGCGCGCCCAGACCGGTGGCGATATCGCGCCCGGAGCCACTGCCGAACTGATTGCCCACGACGCCGCCGGCAGCCGCGCCCAGCACAGCCTGGCCGGCCTTGCTGGTGGCGCCCTTGACCGCGACGTTGCGATCGTCGTTCTGGTAGTAGCATTCGTACTGGCCGCCCGGGACCGCCTGGAAAATCGGGTCGACCTGGGGGCGGGGGTTGCTGGCACATCCGGCCACGAGCAGGGACGCCGCTGCCATGCTGGCAACAAACAGGTAACGAAACGGCAGAATGTCTGATTTCATGATGTGTCCCCTAGCGTCGCGATCAAACTAGGCGTAGTGCGCTGAACGCATCCTTAATTCTGCCGGGCGCGGCTATTCATGGCGGATTCACGCGCTGGCGCGCATGCTGAACCTATCCACAGGCAGCAGTCGCTGCAGGAGGCATCTGACCATGCAGCGGAAAATCTTCATCGCCGCCATGGCGCTGGGCGGTGCGCTGATTACAGCGACCGGCGCGATGGCAGCGGACAACTCGGGCATCGTGATCATCGATCAACAGCATCGATCGACACCGTTTGGCAGCTACAACAGCCAGCGGCGCACCGAGGTATATGGCCCCTCGAGCGGTTTTCGCTACGAGGAGTACCAGACCCCGGTCTACCCTCAGTATCGTCATTATCGGCGCGGCGGCTATGCCTACGGCCCCAGCTATGGCGGTCAGGGGCGGGTGTTCGAGCATCACGGCGCGGGCGGTCGCTACGGCGCGCCGGCAGCGCCAGGCGTTTACGGCTGGGGACAGCAGGCCGGCGGCCACGATCGAGGCGATGGCAGGCGCCTCGACGGCGCACAGCAAAGCGGTAATAGACTGGATACCGGTCGCAAGGTGCCCCCGGCCCAGCGCTCCATCCGCCCGGCGCAGCGCCAGATCGACGACTAGTCCACGCTGCTGCCCGGCATGAGATCGCACTGACGCATGGCGTGCTGCCAATCCTGCGTGTGTTGCTCGATCGCGGCGTCCAGATCGGCCCATACGCCGCCATTGGCGCGAAGCGTGTGATCCCGATACCGCGTGAACGCGCTATCGGGCGTCACGCCCTGAACAGCGATCAACTCGTCCACCGCCGCGCGCCACAGGCGCCCGGCCCGTACCAGGTCCGCGAGATAGGACTGGACGCCTGTGCCGTAGATTTCGAGCAGGATCGTGCGCAGTACCCGAGCGCGCCGGTTGGGTTTGTTGTTGAAACAAAGCGGCCGTGCGGCCAGCCGTGTACGAATGAGCTGACTCGCGCGCTCGAGCGCGGCAGTGGCCTCGATCGCGGCGATCTGCAGACCGCCGCCGTATTCGCTGGCGTCCAGCGTTTCGTAGGCCTCGGCGAGGGCAGTCTCGTTGACCGGCTTGTCGGCGCTCAGCCGGCGAGCAGCGGTCGTCAGCTGGGCCAGCGCCGCGCGCGGTGCGCGCCCGGCAAGGCTGGGCGCAAGCCCGGCATCGCCGCCGGCCACGCTGAACAGATGCGCCATCGGCGCGCTGGCAAAGGTCTGATTCCAGAGCATCGCGCCGCGCGCCTGGTGTTTGAGCGCGATCAGCTCATCCAGATGGGCGACGAAGTCCCGATCGTCGTCATCGGCCGCGGCGAGCGTATCGCTATCGAAGCCGGCCCGACAGCGTGTCAGGCCCGCCAGAAGCCGGGCCTCGTAGGCCAGGCGGGCCTGGGGCGGCGCCACCCGGCCGAGAATGCTGTTGCGCTCGGAGACGAGATTGACCAGCCCGCAGCGATGCAGTTTGAAGAAACCGATCCAGCCGGTGCGCGGGGTTTCCACGGTCCGTAGCAGCAGGCGTCGTGCCGGATAGTGACGGCGCGGTTCGGGTGTGGGCGGCGTGAGGTCTTGGCCCAGCGTACGGGCCAGGCGGGTTAGATAGTCGTCGAAGCGGGCCGTCGGGCCATCCGTTGCGCTACAGCCGGCGATCAGTACCGTCATGCAGGCGGCCATCGCTATCGCTGCGATGCGCGTTGCGTGCCGGGGACGGTATTGCCGAACGGATGGGTTTGCCGCCATGGGTTGGAATACGCGCATGCGTGCTGCGCAGTTGCCGAAACCCCGCATGATCGCGATCGCGGCGCGCGCAGGGCAAGCAAGACGCCACAGGGCGCCAGCCCGATTGCCTGTCGCCTGGCCTTGCCCGCCTGTGCGCCCACGCTTGCGACCGGCTATGCTCAATGAATCAACCATCCGACCGCAGCGGATGCAGCGTCGGCCCATGCGCGATCGCCCGCTTGTCGGGGCGCGTCAGGCCCGCCGCCATTCGAAACCGCGGCCCAGGAAAGCGAACACTGCCATGCCGAACCACGCAACCGATGCCGTCGCCCGGCTGCGCGAACCCCTCGCGCTGCCCTGTGGCCAGACCCTGCCCAACCGTATCGCCAAGGCGGCGATGACAGAAGGCCTGGCCGATGCCCGCATGAATGCCACGCCCGCGCTGGAAACGCTCTATCGGCGCTGGTCGCAGGGCGGCGCTGGCCTGTTGATTACCGGCAACGTGCAGATCGACCGCTGGGATCTCGAGCGGCCGGGCAATGTCGTCATCGATGGCGATGCCGATCGCGACGCGCTCGCGCGCTGGGCGGCGGCCGCCAAGGCGGGCGGCAGTCGGGTGTGGATGCAGCTGTCCCATGCCGGGCGCCAGGCACCGTTGTACTGCACGCCGCGCCCGGTCGCCCCGTCGCCGGTCGGCCTCAAGCTGCTCGGCGCCTATCGCAGGCCGCGCGCGCTCACCGAACAGGGCATCGCCAGCGTGATCGAGCGGTTCGTACACGCGGCCACCGTGGCCCGCGACGCCGGCTTCGACGGCGTGCAGATTCATGGCGCCCACGGCTATCTGCTCAGCGAATTCCTGTCGCCGATAACCAACCGGCGCCAGGACGCCCATGGCGGCAGCCTGGAAAACCGCGCCCGTCTTCTGCTCGCGGTCGTACGTGCCGTACGCGCGGCGGTGGGCGATGACTTCGCGATTGGCGTCAAACTCAATTCGGCCGATTTCCAGAAGGGCGGCTTCAGCAACGACGAATGCATTCAGGTGGTGCGCTGGCTGAGTGATTGCCATATCGATTTGCTGGAAATTTCGGGCGGCAGCTATGAACAGCCGCGCCTGCTCGGCCACAGCGGCGACGAAAGCCAGGCGGAAGCGCCGCGTGCGAGCACCCGGCGACGCGAAGCCTACTTCCTGGAATATGCCGCGCTCATGCGAGAAGCGGCCACCATGCCCCTGATGGTGACCGGCGGCTTTCGCTCGCGCGATGCCATGGTCGCGGCCCTCGACAGCGGCGATACCGACATCATCGGCCTGGGCCGGCCGCTGTGCGTGGACCCCAACTTCGTGGCGCGCCTGTTCGATGGCACCACCGCCGAGGCGAGCGACCCCGGCGCCGACCTGGCCTACGGTCGGGGAACGTTCGGGCCGCGTTCGTCGGTGTCGGCGTTACGCTTTCTGAATATCTTTTCGCAAATGGGCTGGTACTACATGCAGCTCATGCGCATCGGGCGGGGGCTGGAGCCGGACTGGCAGATGCCGCTGTCCCGGGGCCTGTTCGGCCATGTTCGTGCGGAGCTCGGAGCGGCCCGGCGCATTCGTGCGTTCCAGAAACAGGCGGATACGCTCGACGCCGAATGAGCGCCTAGCCGAATACTAGCCGAATACCTGTACGCCGAGCAGCAGTACGCCAAGCGCGTTGAGCGCGCCGTGGCCGATGACCAGAATCCAAGGCGGCGCGCGGTGCTTGAAGATCACCCCGAAGAATACCGCCCCCGCGCCGAAGCCGATCGCGGTCAGCGCAAAGGCGCTCCAGACCAGCGTGCCCGGATGCATGAAAGCGCCTACGAGCAGGCACAGCAGCCCTGCGCCCGCGATCGCACCGTGGCCGATGCGAAGCGGACGCAGGGCGGCGTCTAGGGCCGCCATGGCCAGGCCGCCGATTGAGGCGACAAGCAGCAGCCAGAAGGCGGCGCTCAACATCGCTTATGCCGTCGCGCCGTAGGCGCCGGCTTGCGTCGCCGAAGCCGAACCGCCGCCGTCATTGGGCGCCATCGGCGGCTTGGGCGTGTCGCCCTGGGTGTTGCCCTGCGTATCGCCCTGAGCATCTGCTTCCGGCTGCTGGGGTTCCGGCTTTGCCTGCGGCTGGTCTTTGGGCTGCTGGGGCTGGTTGCCCTGCGGCTGTGCCGGCTTGTCCTGCTGTGCCGGCGCGTTCTGGTTCGGCTTGGCGACGCTGCCGGCCGACGGCGCACGGGGCTCGCCCTGTTCGTCTTCGAGCTGCAGCTCGTCGATCACGTCTTCCACCCCGGCCTGCGAGCGCGCTTTTTCGAGCGCGAGTTCACGGGTTTCTTCGTCCGGCACCACGCCGGTGAGCGTGACCACGCGATCCTTTACGCCCACCGAGATTGCGGACTTGTCGAACGATTTTTCCTTGAGCACGTCACGCTGAATGGTGCGAAAGAGCACCTGGTCGTTGACCGTCTTGTTCACGGCCTCGGAGGCGGCGGCGACTTTCTGCCGTGCCTGCTGAAGTTCGGTTTCCGACTCGTTGAGGTTGGCCTGAAGCTCCTTGAGCTCCTCTTTCTTGTCGTTCAGCGCTTCCTGTGCCTCGTTGCGCGACTCGCGCGCTTCCGCGAGCTTTTCGACCGCGTTGTCGTATTTTTCCTGCGGCGTTTCGGAGCAGCCTGCAAGCAGGCTCGCGCCCAGCACAAGCGAAGTTAACACGGTGGCGAAACGGGTCTTGGCGTTGTTCATCGAAAACGAATGGGTTGAGCCGATAACCGAAAATAACACGTTTATAACCGCGTGCCGGACCGCTAGGGCCAGTTGGCGCTCATACGAGTCCGCGCCAAGCGCTGTTTGACGGCACGACGAGGCGTCGCACGCGCCGCGCAGTCATTCTGCGCAAGCGTGCTGGAACCCTGTATTGCCGCCTAATCAATTTTTTAGGCAGCGCTTGTCCCGAAGGATTGGCAAGTCTTGATCGTGGCTAGCCACGACGCCGCGCCCCGCGCCTTGCAGAACACGAATTGCGGTCTGCAACGCGGTGCTCGTATGAAACGGCAACGGGCCCTCGGGAAGCTCTGCATAACCTCTCGCGGATCGCGTTCGAGTTCTCACAGACGGTGCGGCAAGGCGTCCGGGCGCAGCGCCTGCCTCATTGGCAGGTCAAGCTCGGCAACGCAGCCGCGGCGTCTGTGAGGCCGAACCCCTTCGGGCCGCCGGCTTTGCGCGCGCTTGATCGGCGTCAGTGTTCGCTACCGTGCCACTTGTTTTTGGCTTGGGCACGCTACGCTCTCACTTGTCTGTCAATCGCGCGCAAAGCACGCCGGCGCGACCGTGACAGGTTGTGCAGAGCTTACCTAGAATGAAAGCCATGCAGATCGCCGGTTATACATTCGCGAACGGACTTGCCGCCGCACCCATGGCGGGCGTGACCGACCGCGTGTTTCGTGCGCTGTGCCGCAGCCTTGGCGCGAACGTGACCACCGGCGAAATGGTATCGGCCCGGCCGGAGCTTCGGGCCACGCGCAAGTCCCGGCTGCGGCTCGACCAGGCCGGCGAGCCGGCGCCGCGCATCGTGCAGATCGCCGGCGGCGATGTCGCCGATCTGGTGCATGCGGCCAAGGTCAACGCCGACGAAGGCGCCGATATCATCGATATCAACATGGGCTGTCCGGCCAAGAAGGTCTGTCGCAAGGCCGCCGGCTCGGCGCTCATGGCCGACGAAGACCGCGTGGCCGCGATTCTCGATGGCGTGGTGAACGCGGTGGATATCCCCGTGACCCTGAAGATGCGCACCGGCGTGAGCGCCGACCGGCGCAACGCCGTCGCGATTGCCCGCCGTGCCGAACAGGCAGGAATTGCAGCGCTCGCGGTGCATGGGCGCACGCGCGATCAGCACTACACCGGCGTGGCCGAGTACGACACCATCGCCGCGGTCAAGCGCGCGGTATCGCTACCGGTCTGGGCGAACGGGGATATCGACTCGCCGGCCAAGGCGCGGGCCGTGCTGGCCGCGACCGGCGCGGACGGGCTGATGATCGGCCGGGCGGCCTGTCGTCGGCCCTGGCTGTTTCGTGAAATCGCCATCGAGCGGGCTACGGGCGTGCCGCCGGCGCCGCCCACCGTCGCCGATGAACGGCAATGGCTGCTCGGTCTGATCGAGCAGCTCCACGACTTCTACGGCGAACAGCAGGGCGTACGCGTGGCCCGCAAACATATCGGCTGGCTCAACGAACGCCGGCCGGTCTCGCCGGCGCTGTATATGGACATGGTTCAGGCGGATACGGCCGCGCGCCAGCTGCGCCTGCTCGACTGTTGTTTCGATGCCGCCGCCGCGGCCGAACACAGAGCTGGGTCAGCGCGCGATGAAAAGGCGACCGGGCGACGTATCGCCACGGCCGCCTGATATCGCTCTACATCCCGGGCGCGGTGCCGGTCGGGCCGGCCACACCGCCGATCAGGGCCATGATCAGAAGCTGAATCAGCCAGCCCACCACACACACGCCGACCGCGCGCAGGGTGCTGTGGTAGTCCAGCGCCTGGCGCACGGCGATGATGGTGGTGGCCAGCATCCATATCGAGGCGACGAACCACACGATTGCCCCGATGACCGGGATGATGCCGAATACGCGCAGCAGTCCGGGCGTGGCGGCAAAACCGAGGGTGCGCAGCAGCTGGCCGACATCGGCTTGTGTCTGCGGCTCGGGCAACAATTTGGTGCCTACGGCCCAGATGATGGCCGCCCAGATCAGCCAGCCCAGCAGGGCGGCGACGGCGTTGAGCAACAAAAAGCCGATGGTGCCGCCGCCCAGCGCGCCAATACCGGCGGCCAGCGAGGCGAGGACCACAATCAGCGCGGCCTGGCCGGTGGCCCCGCGATCGTGTTCGACTTCTTCATAGGTCGGCACCTGCAGTTTGGCGGCGCCTATCATTCGTTCGGTCAGGCTTTGCATGACTGGATCAGTCGTTGGATTTGGTTTCGATCTTGGCTTAGAACCCCGTCCCGCGCCAGCCCGTGTATTTTGCGGATTGCGCTTGTCACAGGGCGCACTTACGCTGTCGGCTCGACTGTTTCCAATCGGTGAAGATTCTGCGCGCGCTACTGCTGATCAATCAGAAATCCCGCCAGGGCGAAGCCAACGCCGAGGCGGCCCGCGACGCGCTCGAAGCGCTCGATGTCGAGATCACCCTGGGCCAATTCGAAGAACCCGACGATGTGCCGGCAGAGATCGATCGGCATGCGCCAAACGTGGACATGATCGTGCTCGGCGGCGGCGACGGCACACTCAATCTCGCCGCCGCGGCGGTGATGCGCGCAAAGCGCCCCTTGGGCGTGCTGCCGCTGGGTACGGCCAACGATTTCGCCCGTACGCTGCTTATTCCCACGGAGCTCGAGGCGGCCTGTCGCAACGTCGTCGAAGGCGTGACCCACGGTGTGGATCTGGGGCAGTGCAACGACGTGCATTTCGTCAACGTCGCGAGTATCGGACTGGCCGTGCGGGCCTGTGAATACCGCTCGGACGCGGCCAAGAAAATGTTCGGCTCGTTCGGCTATGCGTCCAACGTGTTCAAGGCCTATCGCGACACCGAGCCGTTCGATGCGGTGGTGCGCTGCGGTGACGAAACCCATCGGCTGCATTCGATTCAACTCGCCGTCGGCAATGGGCGCTATTTCGGCGGCGGGCTGGCGGTGGCCAGCGACGCCGCGCTCGACGACGGCCGCCTCGACCTGTACAGCCTGCAGCCGCAGTCACTCGCCAAGCTGGTCGGCATGTTGCCCACGCTCGTGCGCGGGCCGGACAAGTCCATTCAGGGCGTGCAGCTGCTCGAAGGCACCGAGTTCGAAGTCGATACCGGCAAGCCCATGCCAATCAACACGGACGGCGAGATCCTGACCGAAACGCCGGCGACCTTTCGTATTCACCCCGGCGCGCTTCAGGTGAAGGTGCCGCAGGAATATCTGGACCGCTACGGGCGTCAAAACAAACAATAACGAACCGCAAGGGCACAGGCGGCCCGGCGGTTTCACTGGCGAGGAACAGGCGATGAGCGATCGACCGCAACGATTCACCGATGCCGAGGCCACGATCGACTGGCTGCTCGACACCGTCGGCCACGATATTCACGTGGGCGCGCCGCTGGGCCTCGGCAAGCCGGCCACGCTGCTCAACGCCCTGTATGCCCGGGCCAAGGCCAACCCCGAGATCAATCTCAAGATTCTGACCGCGCTGTCGCTGGACGTGCCGCAGGCCGGCAGCGAACTCGAACGCCGCATCATGGATCCGATCGTCGAACGTGTATTCGAGGATTACCCGGGCCTGGACTATGTCCGCGATCTGAATGCCGGCACGGTGCCCGACAACATCACCATTTCCGAGTTCTTTTTCCAGCCCGGGGCGATGCTCGGCAACGACGACGCACAGCGCCACTATCGCTCGGTCAACTACACCCACGTGGCCCGCGATCTGATCAACGCCGGCGTGAACGTGCTCATGCAGATGGGCGCGCCGGGACCGGACGACAGCCAGTTTTCGCTGTCCAGCAATACCGATGTCACGCTCGATCTGATGCCCGTTGTCGAGGCCATGCGCGAGCGGGGCGAGCCGATCTGGGTCGTCGGCCAGCTCAACGCGCGCATGCCGATGATGACCCGCAGCGCGCTGGTCGACGCTGCGATGGCCGATGCCGTATTCGAAGGCGAGGCGGCAACGTTCAAGCCCTTCGGTGCGCCGGCCATGCCGGTGGCCGAGGCCGACTATGCGATCGGCCTGCGCGTATCGAGCCTGCTCGAAGACGGTGGCACGCTGCAGATCGGCATCGGCTCGCTGTCGGACGCGATCGCCTATTGCTGTGACCTGCGCCACAACCACAACGCCGACTATCGGGCGCTGCTGGAACGGCTCAACCGTAGCGCCAGCGAGCGCACGCTCGCCAATGCGATCGGCGGGGAAGACGTTTTCGAGCGCGGCCTGTACGGCTGCACCGAAATGCTCGTCGATGCCTATATCCAGATGTATCGCTCCGGCGTGATCTCGCGCCCGGTCTACGACGATATCGATATCCAGCGCCTGCTCGATGCCGGCACGATCGGCGAACGGGTCGATGCCAATACGCTGGCCGCCCTGCGCGACAGCGGCGCCATTCGAGCCCAGCTCGACGGCGACGACGTGGCACGTCTCAAGCAGGTGGGCGTGTTCAAGGCCGGCGTGACCTACGATAACCGCCGGCTCGATGCCGGGGATGGCGGTGAGCCCATTGCCGCCGATCTGGACGACGACACGGCCCGCTCACAGATCGTGTCGCGTTGTCTGGGCGATCGGCTCAAGGGCGCAACGCTCGTGCATGGCGGCTTCTTTCTGGGGCCCAACAGCTTCTATCAGGCCCTGCGCGATCTCGACGACGACGAGCGCGAGCTGTTCCATATGACCAGCGTGGGTCAGATCAACGAACTCTATGGCAATGAAGCCCTGCGCCGGGTGCAGCGGCGTGGCTCGCGCTTCGTGAATACCGCGATCAAGGCCACGCTCGCCGGCGCCATCGCATCCGACGGCCTGGAAAACGGCCAGGTCATTTCCGGCGTGGGCGGGCAGTACAACTTCGTATCGCAGGCACACGCGCTCGAAGGCGGGCGTTCAATCATCTGCGTACGCGCGGTGCGCCAGTCCTCGGACGGGCCCGAGTCCAACGTCGTGTCGCACTATGCGCATACCACCATCCCGCGCCACCTGCGCGATATCGTGGTGACCGAATACGGGGCGGCCGACCTGCGCGGCAAGACCGACGAACAAGTCGCCATGGCGATGATCGAAATCGCCGATGCCCGGTTTCAGGATGAACTGCGCAGTGCTGCGGTATCCGCCGGCAAGCTGCGCCGCGATTACCAGGTGCCGGCCCATGCGCGCAACAATACGCCGGACAATCTGCGTCGCCTGTTCGCGCCGGAGAAGGCCGAAGGCCGGTTCGAGGCCTATCCCTACGGCAGCGATTTCACCGAAATCGAGCGCACCCTCATCGCCGCGCTCAAGAAACTGCAGGGCGGCTCGCACGGCAAGACGCTGTCGAGCTTTGCCCGACATGCCGCGCGCCTGGCCACGCTGCCGGCCAGCGCCGAGCCCTATCTCGAACGCATGGGCCTGCAGCGCCCGCGCGGCCTGCGCGAATCGCTGTATGCGCGGGTGGTCGCCCTGGCATTGATCAACGACGGCGTGATCGATTCCGACGATGAGCCCGGCCACGACGCCGTCGATTCATGAGCGATAGCGAATCGCGCCCGCGCTTCGACAGCCCCGAGGCGCTCGACGCCGCGCTGGCCGGCGAGGGCTACGTCAGCGATGCCGATCTGCGCATGACCCTGTATCTGGCCATGGCCCTGCACAAGCCGCTGCTCGTGGAAGGCCCGGCCGGCGTCGGCAAGACCGAAATTGCCAAGGCGCTGGCCGCCACGCTCGATACACGGCTGATCCGCCTGCAGTGCTACGAAGGCCTGGACGCGGCCCAGGCCCTCTACGAATGGGACTACCCGCGTCAGCTGCTGGAAATCCGGGTACAGGAAGCGGCCGGCGCGTCCACCGACAGCCTGCGCGACAACCTTTATTCCGACAGCTTTCTGCTCGAACGCCCGCTGCTGGCAGCCCTGCGCCACAGCCCGCCGCCGGTGCTGCTCATCGACGAACTCGACCGCGCCGACGAGGCCTTCGAGAGTTTTCTGCTGGAGATTCTGTCGGACTGGCAGATCAGCATCCCCGAGTACGGCACCGTGCGCGCCGAGGTGCCGCCGCTGGTGGTCATCACCGGCAATCGCACACGTGCGCTCGCCGAAGCCACGCGCCGGCGCTGTCTGTATCTGTGGATCGACTACCCCGACCGCGCCAAGGAGCGGGCCGTGCTCGAACGCCGGCTGCCCGGCATCGATACGCGCCTGGCCGATACCGTCGCCGATTTCCTGGCCTGGGCACGGGAACAGGACCTGGCCAAGACGCCCGGCCTGGCCGAAACGCTGGACTGGGCCGCGGCGCTGATTGAACTCGGCGTTGCCGACCTGAACGACAGCCGCGTGCCCGCCACGCTCGGCGCGCTGTTCAAGGACGCGGCCGATATCGACGCCATGCGCACACGGCTGGATGCCTATCGCGGCGAGCGATGAAAGACTGGTCGCTGGCCCGCGTCGTGGCCGCCTTCGCCGATGAGCTCAGGCGAGCCGGCGTGACCGTCAGCCCGGCCGAAAGCGCGGATGCGCTGAAGGCGCTGGCGCATACGCCGATGCAACGGCGCTCGGATTATGCCCGGCTGCTACGCGCCTGCCTGGCCAAGACCCCTGCCGACCGGGCGCGTTTCGACGCCGTGTTCGCCCGTTTCTTCGACGCGTCACCGGCCGAAACGGCCGAGAAAATCGAGGCAGAAAGCGACGAACAGGGCAGCCAGCCCGCCCAGGGCGTCGGCGAGGCCGAACCGGCGCCGGCAAGAGCTATAACCAACGACGACGCTCGCAGCGAGCAGACGCGCAGCGGCGCCAGCGCCACCCGTCAGGCCATGCAGGCCGATCTGGCCGCGATCGATGCCGACGAACGCGCAGCCATGGAGCGGCTCATACACACCCTCGGTCGTCAGCTCGCGCGGCGCGCGGCCCGGCGCTGGCGGGTGCGCAGGCACGGCGTCATCGATTTGCGTAAAAGCCTGCGCGCCGCGATCGCCCGCGGCGGCGAGGTGCTGGAATTTCGTCGCCGCTATCGTCCGCGCGAACGCCCGCGGCTGGTCGTGTTCGCCGACGTCAGCTATTCGATGGATGCCTACAGCCGCTTCTTTCTATGCTTCATCCATGCGTTCGCGCGCGTGTTTCGCAGCGTGGAAAGCTATGTGTTCAGTACCGAGCTGTCGCGGGTGACCGATACGCTGGCGCGTTCGGCCTCGGTAGAAGCCGGGCTGGCGCGTCTGCCCGACAGCGTCGAGGACTGGGCCGGCGGAACGCGTATTGCCAGCGCGCTGAAAACCTTCATGCATCGGTTTGCCGATCATCAGCTCGATCGCAATACCGTGGTGATGATCGTTTCCGACGGCTGGGACAGCGATAAGCCGCAACGCCTGCAGGCCGTGCTCAAGCGCCTGCGCGGGCGTTGCCGGGCGCTGATCTGGCTCGATCCGCTGATGGGTCATCCGCGTTTTTTCAGTACCGCCCTGGGCGTGCAGCACGAGTCACCGCATGTCGACCTGTGTGCGCCGGCGCGCAATCTGGCCGGGCTCGAGGCGTTGGTGGAGCGCTTGGCGCAGGCGCGGATTGTTTAGCGGTTGCCCGTTCGCACGGGGTGGCTGTCGTCACAGGCGAGTTTCGTGCTGCTGCGCGCCCAACCCGTGCCTCAGGTCCGCCGGGCGGTCACACGGTGCGCGCGTCACTCCACCGTAAACCGTCGGGCGCCAATCATCTGGCCGTCGTCGGTGATGACCGTCACGCGCCAGTGGCCGGTCGGGTCGTCGCCAAGGGCCAGTTTGTGGCTCCACGCGCGATAACCGTTTTCCGGGCCGCCGCCGGTGATTTCCAGCGGAATACGATCGACCACCTCGCCGTCGTGCCACCAGACATGCAGCACCTGCTGCTGCAGCCCGCGCGGGGCCGCAATGGCGGTGAAGGCATAAAGGCCGTCGCCGGAAAGTTCGGCGGCGCTGAAGTGGGTACGGTCTTGGCCGGGCTCGCGCTTATCGGCATCCACTTGCAGGGTGATGGCCATATCGGTGGCGCGCAGGGTGGCCGGGGGAATCCAGAAGCGGCCGAACCAGGCGAGGCCGCCGAGCGCGATCGAAAGCGCGGCCAGCAGCAGCCAGCGCCACCATTGGCGCGCGCGAACGGCGTCGTTGAAGCTGGGCAAGGCACAAACTCCCATGGCGACCGAGGCGATGGCCACGCTTTCGCCGGTGGTCAGCGACAGCATGATCGGGCCGGCGGCCAGAAGTGCGACAAACAGCGTAAAGCCGTGAAAACCCAGGAACAGCCAGCGGCGCTCGGCGATACCGTGCAGGTAGATCGGGTCCACGGTGGAGGCCGCGGCCGCGACGATCAGCAGGCCGGTAAACAGCGCCTGGCCGCTCAGCCAGGTGGTGGTGGCCAGAAAGAACGGCAGCACGAAGAACAGCGTTTCCTGGTGCAGGCACTGGGCGGCAAAGCGTACGGCTGCCTGGGGCAGGCGTTCGCCGAAGTAGCGGCCGAGCAGGCGGCACAGCAGGCCTTCGAACAGCAGCGCCAGCCAGCCCAGCAGCATCAGCGCGGTCACCCACTGGGCCAGCGCGGCCTGGCGTTCGACCAGAAAGAAGCTGGCCGCGCCCATCGCAAACGAGGCCACCGGCAACAAACGGCGGTAGCGGTAGGCGATACGGCCCGCGCGACTGCTGAGCAGGCGGTTGAAATACCTCTCGGCCGGGCTTTCGACCGACCCTTCGCTGGCTTGGATTTCGCTGGCCACGGTGCTCGCTTGCATCAATACAGACAGATTGCCGTGACCCGGCCTGCCGGGCGCGGCGGCGCGATCATAGCAGCGGCCTGGCTGTACGGCGGCTGACCGGCGAACGGCCGCGATCAATATCGTGTCTTTGCGGCCTTGCAACGGTTATCGGCGCCCGCAACGTAGGATTGAGCGCGCCCGACGAGGCGTAGCCGGTGCGGGTGTTATCATCGGTATCGGTCCGCGACACAGTACGAACGACGGTCGAAGACGGCATGAGCGATTTCAAAGGCATCCCCGTGGTTACGGGCAGCAAGGTCCAGAAGCCCAACGGCACCCGGGCGATCAAGAACGGCATGAAGGCGAACAAGAACGCCGCGGCCGTACCGATCGGGCGCAAGCCGGACTGGCTGCGCGCGCGCCTGCCCACGGGCGATACCTATCAGGCGGTCAAGAAGAACGTGCGCGAGCACAAGCTGGCCACGGTCTGTGAAGAATCCATGTGCCCGAACATCGGCGAGTGCTGGAGTCATGGCACCGCCACCATCATGATCATGGGCGATACCTGTACCCGCGCCTGTCGCTTCTGTGCGGTGGATACCGGCAACCCGCGTGGTTGGCTGGATGCACAGGAGCCCGAGCACTGTGCCGATTCGGTCGAGATCATGGGCCTGAACTATATCGTGCTCACCTCGGTGGACCGCGACGACCTGCCCGACGGCGGCGCCCAGCACTACGCCGACTGCGTGAAGGCGATCAAGGCACGCACGCCCAACGTGCGCGTGGAAGCGCTGGCCCCCGATTTTCGCGGCGTGGCCGAACATGTCGACAAGGTGGTGGACTCCGGGCTGGAAGTGTTCGCCCAGAACGTGGAAACGGTCGAACGTCTGACCCACGTGGTACGCGATGCCCGTGCCGGCTATCGCCAGACGCTGGACGTGCTCGAGCACGCCAAAAAGCACAATCCGGACGTGCTTACCAAAACCAGCGTAATGCTGGGCCTGGGTGAGACGGAAGATGAAATCGCGCAGACGCTGGACGATCTGGCCGCGATCGGCGTCGATATCGTCACGTTCGGCCAGTATCTGCGGCCGACCGTGAACCACTTGCCGGTCGAGCGCTATGTTGCGCCGGCCGATTTTGCCAAGTATCGGCAGTGGGGCCTGGCGCGCGGTTTCCTGGAAGTCGTTTCCGGGCCGCTGGTACGCAGTTCCTATCGCGCCGATCGGGTGTTCGACAAGAACAACGCCGGGCTCGACCAGACGGCGTAGCGGTCTACGGGCCGACGCCCGAATCGAATGTCCCGGCGCGTCAGTGCTCGGGCGGTGTCTGTCGCACGTCGTCGAGTTCGGCATGCCGTTCGGACAGGAAATCGCCGAGGTTGTGCAGCGCTTCGATGTGCTCGCAAAGCGTCTTTACGGCCACGAGCAGCGGTAGCGCCACGATCATGCCCACGGCTGACCACAGCCAGGCCCAGAACGTGACCGTGATGAATACGATGACCGTATTCAAGCGCAGCCTGCGACCCACGAAATAGGGGGTCACGATCTGGCCCTCGAGGGTCGTAAGCGCGAAATAGACGCCCGGGACGATCAAGGCCCAGCCCACCCAGTCGAAGGTGATGAGTGCAATCATCGCGGCGATCGCGATGCCGCCGAGCGCACCGAGATAGGGGATGAAGTTGAACAGGAAGGCGATCACGCCAAACACGGCGGGATAGGGCATGCCGAATGCCCACATCGTCAGCGCGACCGCCACCCCGAGACCGGCGTTGATGGTGGTGATGGTCAGCAGATAGCGCGAGAGTTTGCGTTCGATATCGTGGGCGATCTGGGCGGCCCGACGCTTGTCGCGGAAACTCGGCATCACGTGCACGAGTTTTTCGTAGAACATGTCGCCCGAGGCGAGCAGAAACAGCAGCAGCACCATCGTGAACACGAACTGGGCGAGCATGTTGGGCGCGAGCAGCGCGGCTTGGGTGGCCGCGCTTTCGCCTTCGATTTCCACCGTTTGAACGTCCGGCGTGTTGCTGCGGGTCATCGACTGCAGCTTTTCGTTGGCCTCGAAGATGGCGCTGAACGGGCCGGCAACGTCGGCGAGCTGCTGTTCGATGCGTTGTTCGATACGCGGGGCGTTCTCGATCCAGCCGGTCGCCGGCACGGCCAGCGCGGCGACCGCGAACAGAAAACTCACCAGCAGTACGCTCACGATCACCAGCGACGACAGCGCCGCCGGCACCCGCCGCCGGTCGAATACACGGCGAATCGGGGCGAATACCATGGACAGCAGAAAGGCCAGCACGATGGGCACGAAAAAGCTGCGGGCCTGGCTCAGCACGAATACCGACGCATAGGCAAACAATGCGACCAGCATCCACTTGACCAACGGGCTCGCGCCCAGCGAAGTCGAATCGTGGCTGTCGCTGGATTGGGTGTCGGGTTCGGCCATTCAGGACTCGGTGGAAATCGATCTCGGTCAGCGCAGCGTTCGCGGCCAGCGCAGCTTCGACTCGTGGCGGGCGACGCGGATTGGCAGCGTCTTTTTGCCAGCTAAGCACGAAAAGCCATATTTTTGTATCGTGCGGGCAAAAAAGAGGCGATCGGCCTTGGTCGGCGCGATCGCCTGCGTAGCGGCCCGTGGCCGGGTTGGCCCGGGCCGGGTGGGTTGGCGCGGCGCGGGTCAGACCTGGGGCGGCTGGCCGTTGGAAGCCATCAGGCCGCCATCGACCGGCAGGTTCACGCCGCTGATGAAGCGGGCGTCGTCGCTGGCCAGAAAGGCGATCGCGGCGGCGATGTCTTCGGGCGCGGCACCCGCGCCCAGCGGCATGCGTTCGGCGAACTTGTCGAGCAGGTCGTTCTTTTCGAACACGCCGCTGGCCATATCGGTGCGGGTCAGGCTCGGGCAGACCGCGTTCACGCGTACCCCGTCGCCGCCGTGATCCAGTGCCAGCGCCCGGGTGAAGTTGCTCACCGCGCCCTTGCTGGCGTTGTAGACGCTCATCGCCCAGTCGCCGCCTAGTCCGGAAACCGACGAGGTGTTGACGATATTGCCGCGGCTTTCGATCAGGTGCGGCAGGGCGGCCCGGCAGCAGTGGAAGACGCCGTCGACGTTAATCGACATGATCTTGCGCCAGGTCTCGTCGTCGGTATCGGTAATCCGGCTCTGGGTGGCCACACCCGCGTTGTTGACCAGGATATCGAGCCGGCCGCAGGTCGCCACGACCTCTTCAATCAGCGTGTTCACGGCATCGGCGTCGGATACGTCGGCCGGGCGCACATGCACCTGGGCGTCCGGCAGATCCTTGGCCACGTCTTCGAGTTTTTCCCGGGTACGGCCGACGAGCACGACCGTGGCGCCCTCGTCGACAAGGCGCTTGGCGGTGGCCGCGCCCATGCCCGAGCCGGCGCCGGTGATCAGGGCGATCTTGTCCTGAAAGCGTTGCATGCGGTGGTTCCTGTGTTTGGAGGTACGAGTTCAATACAAGCGCCGCCCGCAGCGACTCTTGCTTCATGCAGCTAAAGCTGACGATGAATGCCCCCGAATCAAGCCCCTTGGCCCAGATCAGCGCTTGTCGAAAACCATGATGCCCCAGGCCAGACGGCCGGCCTCGCCGGCATCCACCCAGTGCTGCAGGCCTTTTTTCATGTTGTCGATATAGGCCCTGGAGATGGCCGAATCGCGCAGCTCGTCCTCGCGCTCGACCAGCGTGTCGTGAATTCGGGCGTAGTGGCATGGTATCTGGCGGGTATGGTCTTCGAAGTCGCGGCGGCTGAAGCCGCGCTGTTCCAGCGCCTGGGTGTAGAAACCGGGCGAGCCCATGGTGTCCAGCTGTATCCGGTCGAGCACCGGCTGCAGCACGCCGTCGGGGCAGTCGTCGGCCTGCATGGGGTCGGTGAAGATAAACGTGCCGCCCGGTTTGAGCACGCGGGCGACTTCGTCGAGCACGCGTTGCCGATTGCCGGAATGCAGCATCGCATCCTGCGACCAGACGATATCGAAATGGCCGTCGTCGAAGGGAATATTTTCGAAGTCGCCGTCGACGACGGTTACGCGATCGTCGAGGCCGCGTTCGGCGTTCTTGCGCCGTGCGCGCGCGTTCTGGACTTCGGATAGATTCAGCGAGACCACCTCGGCGTTGTGACGGCGGGCGATATGGCGGGCCGAACCACCGTAGCCGCCGCCGATATCCAGCACGGTTGCACCGTCGAGCGCGTCGCCCAGCAGCGCGCACATATGTTCGACCGTGCGATGGCTGGCATCGACCACGGCTTCGGCCTTTGACTGGTACAAGCCGATATGGATGTCCTCGCCGCCCCACAGGCGCGAGTAGAAGTTTTCGGCGTCGTCGCTGTTGTAGTAGGCCTGGGCCGTGCGTACGGCCTGGGAATACGGGCTCATGTGCGCTCCTTACGAGTTGTACGCTTCGCGATCCGGGTCGGCTTCCCGATAGGATTTCTCGGCGACATGGATGAAGAAGTCCGGCTCGTTTTCCTGGTAGCTGCTCTGGAAGTCGCCGTAGGTGGTCACCGATTGGAAGCCCACCTCGCGCATCAGCGCTTGTACATAGGCCTTGCGCAACGGGAACATGTTGAGGTGATAGACCTCGTCGCCCGGAAAGGTATAGCGAAAACGCGCCAGGCCGTCGTCGACATGCTCGGGCGCGGCCGAGACATCCGCGCCGCAGTAGTAGTACTTGTGACCGGGCGTGGCCTGGCCATCGAGCAGGGCGTCGTAGTTGCGCTGGTCAAGGATCAGGATGCCGTCATGCTTGAGCATGGCGTAGAACTCGGCGAGGGTACGTCGGCGGTCGTGTTCGTTGAAGATATGGGTGAAGGAGTTGCCCAGGCAGATGATCGCGTCGTAACGTCCCACCACGTCGCGCGATAACCAGCGCCAGTCGCTGTGCACCGTGGACAGGATCATGCCGCGCTGGCGTGCGTTTTCGAAGGCCTTGGCGAGCATCTGCGGGCTGCCGTCGATACTGGCGACCTCGAAGCCGGCCTTGAGTAGTTGTACGGAATGAAAACCGGTGCCGGTGGCCGCATCGATCACGGATTGGCAGCCGTACCGCTTGAGCACATCGATGAAGAAATGGCCTTCACTGGCGGCACGACCATCCCAGTCGATGAGATCGTCCCAGCGTTCCACGAAATCGTGGACGTATTCGTACTGGTAGTGGCCGGTTTCGCGTACGTCGGTCGGCGCCGCGCCGAAATCCTGGGTGCGCTGGAATAGAGGGTTGTCGCGAGTGGCTTCTTTCATACACGAAAGTCCCCGTCACGGTGCCGCCGGTATACGGCGTCTCGCCGCAATCTTTTCAAATGGAGTGACTACGTTATGCAACCCGCGCGCCACACCTCAACCGCTGAGGGCCAAGTCTTTGATGCGACAGCAAAGACGTTCTTGCGCCCGTGATGACCAGCCGATGACGCGCCCTGTCAGTGGTTGGCGTTGCACCCGGACCGTGCGGCGGCGCGCCGTGGCCGGGCGCTAGCCATGCGTCGATTCACCGCGCTGTACACGCGTCTGGATGCCAGTACCGCGACCAACGACAAGATCGCCGCCATGCGCGACTACTTCGCGTCCGCCCCTGCGGCGGATGCGGCCTGGGCCGTGTCGTTTCTGTGCGGCCGGCGTATCAAGCGGCTGATTCCCTCCGCCCGGCTGCGCGAATGGACGGCCGAGGCGATCGACATGCCGCTCTGGCTGGTCGAGGAAAGCTATTCGGCGGTCGGCGATCTGGCCGAAACCGTCACCCTGCTGCTCGATGAAATCGAAACCGGTGATGCCGGCCTGGATATCGCCCTGCACGACTGGGTAGAGCAACGCATTCTGCCGTTGCGCGATCTGGAAGACGACGAGCGCAAGGCCCGAATCATCGGCTTCTGGCGCGAGCTGCCCACCGATGCGCGCTTCACGCTCAACAAGCTGCTCACCGGCGCGTTTCGCGTGGGCGTGTCGCGGCGGCTGGTCACCCGGGCACTGGCCGAAACGGCCGCTATCGAGCCCGCACGGATCGCCCATCGACTGATGGGTCGCTGGCAGCCCACGCCGCAGTTCTTCGAACGCCTGATCGACCCCGAAGATCGCGGCGAGGACGCTGCCCAGCCGTACCCGTTCTTCCTGGCCTCGCCGATCGAACAGGCGCCGATCGAAGCGATGGCCGATCTGGGCGCGCGCAGCGACTGGCATGCGGAATGGAAATGGGACGGCATACGCGCCCAGCTCATCCGTCGCCAGGGCCAATGTCATATCTGGTCGCGCGGCGAAGACCTCATGGAAGGGCGTTTTCCCGAGCTCGAAGCGGCCGCGGCCGATCTGCCCGATGGCTGTGTGCTCGACGGCGAGATTCTGGCCTGGGCCGAGGGCGAGCCGCGGCCGCTGCCGTTTGCGCGCCTGCAGCGGCGTATCGGCCGGCTCAAGCCGTCGGCGAAGATGCAGGCCAAGCATCCGGTGCGCTTTCTGGCCTACGACCTGATGGAATACGACGGCACCGATATTCGCGAGTCGTCGATCGAAGACCGCCGCGCGAAGCTGGCCTCGTTGATCGACGGGCTCGATACCGATGCCCGGATCGCGGTGTCCGCCAACGTCGAATCCACCGGCTGGGACGAACTCGCCGCCCTGCGCGAGCGCAGCCGCGAATTCGCCACCGAAGGCTTCGTGCTCAAGCGCGCACACTCGCCGTATCGGGTGGGGCGCACCCGCGGCGACTGGTGGAAATGGAAGGTCGACCCGTATTCCATCGATGCCGTGCTGCTCTATGCCCAGCCCGGCAGCGGTCGGCGCTCGAACCTGCTCACCGACTACACCTTCGCGGTCTGGGACGGCGACAATCTGGTGCCCTTCGCAAAAGCCTATTCCGGGCTCACCGACGAAGAGATCGGCCAGGTCGATCACTGGATCCGCCGCAATACGCGCGAGCGCTTCGGCCCGGTACGCTCGGTCGAGCCCACCCACGTATTCGAATTGCACTTCGAGGGCATTCAGGCGTCCAACCGCCACAAGTCCGGCATTGCCGTACGCTTTCCGCGTATCGCGCGCTGGCGACACGACAAGCGTATCGAAGACGCCGACACGCTCGACGGCGTGAAGGCGCTGCTACCCATCGAGGAACGTATCGAATGAGCTGTGCAACTCCGCGGCGGGTGTCATGACCGCACCGCAATCGCCGAATCAGTCGTCCGAGCCCGAACCCACGCGAATTCGCTTTGCGGACATGACCTGGCGCGACTATGTGCGTATCGGTCTGGGCGTGTTCTTCTTTCTTTTGGGGATCGCCGGGCTGGTGCTGCCGATTCTGCAGGGCGTGCTGTTTCTGATTATCTCGGCGATTCTTTTGGCGCCGTATTCGATCTGGGTCCAGAAACAGCTGCGCCGCTTCGAGCGTCGCTTTCCCTGGGTCGCCGAACAGGCGCGGGCCGTGGCCGCACGCTGGAACCCCGGCAAGCGCGGCTGAATGGGGCCGGCCGAGGCGCGCATCGAGGGCTGGTTCGCCGCCCGCGACTGGCAGATATTCGATTTCCAGCGCGAGGCCTGGGCAGCCTATGCTGGCGGCGAGTCGGGCCTGATCCATGCACCGACCGGCACCGGCAAGACCCTGGCGGCCTGGTTCGCCGCACTCGGCGACTGGCTGGCCCGAAGCGACGATCCGAGCGCGACGCCGGGCCTGACCTTGCTATGGATTACGCCGCTGCGCGCGCTGGCGGCCGATACCACGGCGCATCTGGCCGCAAGCGCGGCCGAACTGGGCCTGAACTGGACCGTCGAGCAGCGCACCGGCGATACCAAAAGCCATATCAAGGCCCGCCAGCGCAAGAAGCTGCCGAGTGCGCTGGTCACCACGCCGGAGAGTCTGGCGCTGCTGCTCTCCTATGCCAACCACGAAACGCTGTTCGGCCAGCTCGACGGCGTGGTGGTCGACGAATGGCACGAACTGTTGTCCACCAAACGCGGCGTACAGCTCGAGCTGGCGCTGGCACGGCTGCGCAGCCTGCGTCCGAATCTGCGCACCTGGGGGCTGTCGGCGACGCTGGCCAATATCGACGAGGCCGCAGATGCCCTCACCGGCGGCCGCCCCGCGCGCGAAATCCGTGGCCTGGTCCCGGCCGAAACCCGTATCGACGCGCTCATTCCGGCCACGATCGAACGTTTCCCCTGGGCCGGGCATCTGGGCACACGCCTGGTCGAGCCGGTGATCGAAGCCCTGGAAGCCGCCGAAACCACGCTGCTGTTCACCAATACCCGCTCCCAGGCCGAGCTGTGGCACCAGGCGCTGCTGCGTGCCCGCCCGGACTGGCTGGAACGCATCGCCCTGCATCACGGCTCGCTCGATCGCGGCCTGCGAGAACAGGTCGAGGCGATGATCGCCGACGGGCGCCTGGCCTGCGTGGTGGCCACTTCAAGCCTCGATCTCGGGGTGGATTTCTCGCCGGTCGATCAGGTCATCCAGATCGGCAGCCCCAAGGGCGTGGCCCGGCTGCTGCAGCGGGCCGGGCGTTCCGGCCATCGCCCGGGCGCGGCCAGCCGTATTCTGTGTGTGCCCACCCATGCCTTCGAACTGGTCGAGATCGCCGCCGCGAGACGCAAGGCGCTGGCCGGCGATATTGAAGCGCGCACGCCGCTGACCGGCGCGCTCGACGTGTTGTCCCAGCATATCGTGACCCGTGCACTGGGCAGCACGCGCGAGGGCGGGGCGGATGAACACGCGCTGCTCGACGAAGTACGCAGCAGCCGGGCCTATCGCGATCTATCCGATATCGAATGGCAATGGACGCTGGATTTCGTCACCCGCGGCGGCGCGGCGCTGTCGGCCTATCCCGAGTTTCAGCGCGTCGAGCGCATCGACGGCCGACTGCAGGTAACGGATCGGCGTATCGCCCGTCGTCATCGCATGACCATGGGTACGATCACCTCGGATGCGGCCATGAGCGTGCGCTTCATGAAAGGCGGGCGTCTGGGCACGGTCGAAGAGCGCTTCATCGCCCAGCTCAAGCCGGGCGACGTGTTTTTGTTTTCCGGACGCCTGCTGGAGTTGGTGCGCGTACGCGAACTCACCGCCTACGTGAAAGCGGCCACGCGCAAGAACCGGCAGGTGCCGCGCTGGGCCGGCGGGCGCATGGCAATCTCCGGCACCCTGGCCGATGCCATCCGTAGCCTGCTGGAAGCCGCCCGCGACAACGATTATCGCGAGCCGGAGCTGGCCGCGATCCGCGATCTGCTGGAAATCCAGCGTCGCTGGTCGGCGTTGCCGGCCGCCGACGAGCTGCTCATCGAACACGTCACCAGCCGCGAAGGCCGGCACTGGTTCTTCTATCCGTTTGCCGGCCGGCTGGCGCATGAAGGTCTGTCCGCGCTGGTGGCCTGGCGACTCGCGCGTATTCACAAGGCCTCGTTCCGGTTTTCGGTCAACGATTACGGCTTCGAACTCGTCACCCGCAACAAGGTCGATTTCAGCCAGGCCGAGCTGCGCGCCGCACTCTCGCCCGACAATCTGGTCGAGGACCTGCTGGCCTGCCTGAACGCGGCCGAGCTGTCCAAGCGCGCGTTTCGCGATATCGCCCGTATCGCCGGCCTGGTGTTTTCCGGCTACCCGGGCGCGCACAAGAGCGCGCGTCAGGTACAGGCCTCCAGCGGGCTGGTCTTCGATGTGCTCACCCGCTACGACGCGGGCAATCTGCTGCTCGATCAGGCCCGGCGCGAAGTGCTGGAACGCGAGCTGGAGTTCAATCGGGTGTCTGCCGCTCTTGAACGCATCGCGGATCAGTCGCTGTGCGTGGCCAACCCGCCGCGGCTTACGCCGCTGGGTTTTCCGCTCTGGGTCGAGCGGGTGGCCAGCCAGGTGTCGAACGAATCCTGGCGCGACCGGGTCGAGCGCATGACCGTGCAACTGGAAAAAGCCGCGGATAAGCCGACGAAAGCGGTGCGCAAATGAACGCAAGACGTGCAAATGCGAAGACGGATAGGAAAGCGCTGAAAGCCGGACCCAACTTCTGCGGGCCGTTCGCAGACAAGCTGCTCGCTTGAGCGCAGCCGATATCATGGCTTCTTTCGCCGGTATTTGCGGACTGTTGAAACGCCATGTCGCTAAGCGCTGAACGCCCGCGCGTAAACCATCAGGTCGAGCTGGAACTGGCCGGGGAGCGGCTGTGTCTGCGCGGCGATCACAGCCTGTACTGGCCGGCCCGTTCGACCCTGTTCGTGGCCGATACCCATTTCGGCAAGGCCGGCGTATTCCGCAAGCAGGGCCTGGGCGTGCCCAGCGGCACGACCGATACGGATCTGGCGCGACTGGGCAGGGCCCTTGCCGAAACGCAGGCAAAGCGGCTGATCGTGCTGGGCGATTTCGTACATGCGCCGCCTGCCGCGGATACCCCATGGCTGGCCCGCTTTGCCGCCTGGCGCGAGCAGCATGCGCAGGTGGAGATGATCGTGACCCGCGGCAACCACGACCGCGGTGAGCGCCTGCCTATCGACTGCGACGTGCGCTGGCATGCCGGCAGCCTGTTCGAGTCGCCTTTCGTGCTACGCCACGAACCCGAGGCAGATGGGCGCGGGCCGGTGCTCGCCGGCCACGTGCACCCGGTGGTTCATCTGGGCGCGGGCCGCGAACGGCTGCGCGCGCCCGTGTTCTGGCGCCATGCCGACGGCTTGATGCTGCCGGCGTTCTGCAGCTTTGCCGGCGGCCAGCGTATTTCGCCGGCCGCGGGCGAGCGCGTTTTCGTGCTGGGCGATGGCGATGTGGTCGAGGCAGCCATCGGATAATCGCCGCCGTTCGAGTTGCCCAGGCCCATTACTGCGCGCTTTGCTTGCGCCAGGCCTCGAAGCGATCGCGCTCGGCCTGGCTGGCGGTGTTCCACCAATATTTGAGCATCTGCAGCGACTGCGGCGGCGCGTTCTCCGGCGCCGGCTGCGGCGCGTCCGCGCTGGCGGCCGGGGTCTTGCCCACGGGGGCGAAGACGGTATTGCCGCGGCGGATGGTTTCGATTTCCGGTTCGGCCACGGCTACGTCGCCGCTGACGGTATCGCCGCTGGCGCGGTTTTCGATGGTCAGGGTCGGATTGGCGGCAAAGGCTTCACCGGCGCTGGGCGTGGCCGGCCGGTCGCCGGTGACCGCGTACTGGCTGTTCGCGCGGGCGGTAAAGCTGACGGTGATCGGCTCCGAGAGCACGCGGGCGTAGTCGTCGGTGCGATCCTCGTTGTTCTGGATCAGATCGAAGTAACGTAAAACGAGTTCGTGCTCGCCGGGCGCAAGCCGCAGGGTCTGGTCGCGACCGTCGAAGGTATAGAAGTTTTCGCGCAGCACGGTGCCGTCGATCGCCTGCACCTGGAACTGGTAGGGGACGAACAGTTCGGCGCTGGCCGCGCCCGGCTGCGTGCCGGTATCGAGCTGGCGTACCCCGGCACAGCCGGCCACTGCCATCAGCGCGACCATCAGGCCGGTGCCAAGAATGAAACGAATAGCGAAACGCGACATGACAGGTCCCCGGCGCTCGTGAATGCAATGGCTGATCGATGCCGCAGTCTGCGGCCGATGCACACCTTGTGCCGTCAATGTGACATTGCGATGACAAATACATGACGACAAGGGCCGCCGCGTTCGGCCGGTGCGCCTGAGCACATTACGTGCGCTGCAGGTAGAATCACGCCCATGCTTATCGCAATGATCATCGGCGCCGTCATCGGCGGCGCCATACTGGGTTTTCCTGGCGTGTTGCTGGGCGGCGTTCTGGGTTTTGCCGGCGCGCAGATGCTGGCGATGACCCTGCTCAAGGGCGCGCTGGGCACCATACGCGCCCAGTTTCTGGATTCCACGTTCGCGGTCATGGGCGCGCTGTGCAAGGCCGATGGCCAGGTCACCCGCGACGAGATTCGCGTGGCCGAGGATCTGTTCGCCAAGCTGCGGCTCAACGACGAGCAGAAGGCGCAGGCACGGGCCTCGTTCAATCGCGGCAAGGCCGACGATTTCGACCTCGACGGCGAGGTCGCACGCTTTCGCAAGGTCGCGCGCGGCCAGCGTGCGCTGCACCAGATGTTTCTGCAGGTGCAGATTGCCGCGATCGCGGCCGACGGCAAGGTCAGCAACGCCGAGCACGACATGCTCATGCGCGTGGCCCGTGCGCTGGGCCTGTCGGAAATGGAAATCCGCCAGCTCGAGGCGATGCTCTCCGGCGGCGGGCCCGGTCGCGCCTCCGGCGACGGCATGGGCTCGAAAGCGGGCGTGGATCCGAAGGAGCAGATCGAACAGGCCTATGCCGTGCTCGGCGTGGATTCCTCGGCCAGCGATAGCGAAGTCAAGAAAGCCTATCGCCGCCAGATGAGCCAGAACCATCCGGACAAGCTCGCTGCCAAGGGCATGCCCGAGAGCATGCGCGAGATGGCCGAGGAGAAAACGCGCGAGATCGGCGCGGCCTACGAGCGTATCTGCGAAGCGCGCGGCATCAACTGATCGACGGCGGCAGGCGGCCAGTCGCGGCTAACGCGCAATCGAAAGCCGATCGATGAACCACTTCAGTGCGCGCCCGCCGGCGGTGCTTTTCCATAGCAGATAGCACGGGTGCGGCTCGCGCGGGATCGCCAGTTCGCAGGCGACCAGCCGGCCATCGCGCAGCCGCTCGCTTACCCAGCCGCTCGGGCAGTGGCCCACGCCGAGCCCCTGTTCGATCGCGTCTATCTTGCTGTGCATGCTGGCGACGGTCAGCCGGGGCTGGCCGTCCAGCAGGCCGGCGCTGCGCGGCGTGAGCGTACGAGCGCTGTCCGCAACCACTACGGCCCGGTGAATACGCAGCGCATCGTCCGCGAGTGGCTGTGTGTGACCGGCGAGTGGATGATCGGGCGCACAGCAAAACACGAAGTCCACAGCCTTGAACGGCGCACGCTGGATGCCGGTCTTGGTCGGCGGATCGGCCACGCCAATGGCGAGATCGACGCGGTCTTCGATGAGCGCCTCCCAGGTGCCGCCGAGGATTTCCTCGCGAATGCGAACATCGATCGCCGGATGGGCGCGATGGAAGTCGGCCAGCGCCGGCCAGAGTTCAGCGGGGGCAATGAGGCCGTTGAGAGCGATGCGCAGCTCCGGCTCCCAGTTGTCGGCCAGCCGCTGCGCGGCAGCGCCCAGTTCGCGGCTGGCGGTGAGGATACGACGGCCTTCCTCGAGCAGAAGCCGTCCGGCCGGCGTGAGTACGGCGCGATGCCCGCTTCTATCGAACACGGCGAGGCCAAGATCTGTTTCAAGCTGGCTGATGGTGTAGGAGATGGCCGACGGCACCCGATACAGCGATGCGGCCGCTGCCGCAAAGCTGCCGTAGCGGTCGATCGCATCCAGCGTTTCCAGTGCTTCGAGCCGAACAGGCAAACCTTGAGCGCTCACGAAAGACGATATCAGTCAGAAAATTTGAATGAGTATGCCAAAAGGCTTCGCTTTCTTCGCGCGCAGCACGGCTTTATGTTGGCTGCAGTCAAGCCGAGTCGTGTACGGGTGGTTGTCAATCGTGACTCGCGCCCGGCGACGAGGCCGGTGAGCGGCAAGCGATGCCGCATGTACACGACCTAACAAGGAGTTTGTGATGAAAAAGGTACTGGTGCTTTATTACTCGATGTATGGCCATATCGAGACGCTGGCCAACGCGGTCGTGGAGGGCGCCAAGAGCGTCGACGGCGTCGAGGTCACGCTCAAGCGCGTGCCCGAGACCATGAGCGACGATGCGCTGGAAGCCGCGGGCGCCAAGATGGATCAATCGGCGCCGGTGGCCGAGCCGGGCGAAATCGCCGACTACGACGCCATCGTGTTCGGCACGCCTACGCGCTTTGGCAACATGGCCGGCCAGATGCGCACGTTCCTGGACCAGACCGGCGGCCTTTGGGCCAACGGCAAGCTGGTGAACAAGTTCGGCAGTGTATTCACATCGAGCGCCACCGGTGCCGGCAACGAAACCACCATCACCTCGTTCTGGAACACGCTGGCACACCACGGCATGTTGATCGTGCCCGTCGACTATGCGGGTGCACAGGAGCTGTTCGATATTTCCGAACTGCGCGGTGGCTCGCCCTACGGCGCGTCGACCTATGCCGGTGGTGACGGCTCGCGCCAGCCCAGCGACAAGGAACTCTCGATCGCGCGCTATCAGGGCGAAAAGGTAGCCCGACTGGCCACGGCGCTGAGCCTCTGACACAGTCGCGACATACGCCGACACAATCGCAAGGATAGGGGCATGACCAAGAACGCAGCGACCGATCACAGCATCCACAACACGCTTGCCGTGCGCTGGAGCCCCTATGCCTTTAGCGACAAACCGGTGCCCATGCAGGATCTGGCCAGCGTATTCGAGGCCGCCCGCTGGGCACCGTCGTCCTACAACGAGCAGCCCTGGCGCTATATCGTTGGCGTGAAAGGCCAGGACGACACCCATGCACGCATTCTCGAATGCCTGGTCGAAGGCAACCGCGCCTGGGCCCAGAATGCGCCGGTTCTGGCGCTGGGCCTGGTGGTACGTACGTTTACGCGCACCGGTGAGCCGAACAAGGCTGCCGAGCACGACCTGGGCCTAGCTTCGGCCAATATCGCGACCGAGGCCACCACGCGCAAGCTGTTCGTGCATCAGATGATCGGGCTCGATCCGGATGCGGCGCGGATCGCGTTCGACATCCCGAACCATGCCGAGGCCTTCACCGCTCTGGCCATCGGCTACCGCGAGACTTCGAACCACATGAATCAGGCGCTTATCGAGCGCGATACCAAGCCTCGGGAGCGCCGGGCGTTGAGTGAATTCGTGTTTACTGCACGCTTCGGCAATCCCGCTGGATTGTAGGCGCCATCAGTATTTGTGCCCATTCTTGCGAGGCTTTCGTTCTGATTAAGCTGTCGTTAATGAACGACAGTCGTGTTATAGGTATAGGAGGGAATTCACGATTATAGAAGTGCATGAGCGATAGCGATCAACCTACGAAGGCGGGCATCAATCCGCCTGTGTTCTTTCCATCAGTGGCGGTCATCGCCGTACTCGTCGTATTCGGCGCGGTCTTTCCGGACAAGGCCAACGACTTCTTCAGCGGGATGCAGACCTGGCTGATCGATACGTTCGGCTGGCTTTATCTGGGCGCTGTCGGCGTATACCTGGTGTTCTGTATCGTGCTGGCGTTGTCGCGCTTCGGCCAGTTCCGCTTGGGCCCCGACCATAGTGAACCGGACTTCAGCTATGTGTCCTGGTTCGCGATGCTGTTCTCCGCGGGCATGGGCATCGGCCTGATGTTCTACGGCGTGGCCGAACCGGTCATGCACTACACGAACCCGCCGCAAGGTACCGCCGAGACCGCCGAGGCCGCGCGCTCGGCCATGCGCATCACCTTCTTCCACTGGGGTGTGCACGCCTGGGCGATCTATGCGGTCGTGGGTCTGTGTCTGGCCTACTTCAGCTTCCGTCGCGATCTGCCGCTGCGCATGAGCTCGGCGCTCTATCCGCTCATCGGCAAGCGTATCTATGGCCCCATCGGCCATACGATCGACGTGCTGGCGGTCTTTGGCACGCTCTTCGGCGTGGCCACGTCGCTGGGTTTTGGTGCCCAGCAGGTCAACTCCGGTCTGAACTTCCTGTTCGACGTGCCGGAAGGTCTGACCACCCAGATCGTTCTCATCTCCATCATCACTGGCCTGGCCACGACGTCGGTCGTGCTCGGCCTCGATGGCGGCATCCGTCGCGTGTCCGAACTCAACCTGTGGCTGGCGGCTGCCCTGCTGCTGTTCGTGATCGTGATGGGGCCGACGCTGTTCATCTTCCAGTCGTTTATCCAGAACATCGGCAACTACATGTCCTCGGTGGTGGACATGACGTTTAATTCCTGGGTATATACCGGCAACGAAGGAACCCAGAGCTTCATGAGCGGCTGGACGCTGTTCTACTGGGCCTGGTGGATTTCCTGGTCGCCGTTCGTGGGCATGTTCGTTGCGCGCGTTTCGCGTGGCCGCACGATTCGTGAGTTCGTGCTCGGCGTACTGATCGTGCCGGTCGGTGCCACCTTCCTGTGGCTGACCGCCTTCGGCAACGGCGCGCTGCACATGATCATGGTCGACGGCATGAGCACCATCCTCGACGCCGTCGACGAGAACACGTCGACCGCGCTGTTCGTCTTCCTCGAACAGTTCCCGTTCACCTGGCTGACCTCGATTCTCGGCACCCTGCTGGTGGTGACCTTCTTCGTGACCTCGTCCGACTCCGGCTCGCTGGTCATCGATATTCTCACCGCCAAGGATGGCGACGAGCCGCCGGTATGGCAGCGTATCTTCTGGGCCGTGCTGGAAGGCGTGGTGGCCATCGTGCTGCTGGCTGCGGGCGGTATCGGCGCGTTGCAGGCGGCATCGCTGGCGTCTGCGCTGCCGATCACCGTCATGCTGCTGGTGATGGCGTACTGCCTGTACCGGTCGTTGAGTGTCGAGCTGGTCAAGCAGGACAGCCTGCGTCATGCCATGAACACGCCCTCCAACGTTGCCGGCTTCGGCGGCGGCAGCTGGCAGAATCGTCTGCAGACGCTGGTGAGCTCGCCGCGCCGCAAGCAGGTGGACGCTTTCCTGACCAACGTGGTTCAGCCGGCCATGGAGGCCGTGTCGAAGCAGTTCGAGGAAAGCGGCATGAGCACCAAGATCAGCGTCGAGGACGATCGCTGCTATCTGGACGTCGACCACGGCGCCGAGATCGACTTCGTCTACGGCGTGCGTGCGCGTCGCTTCACCGCGCCCACGTTCTACATGGGTGCGCTGACCCGCCGCGAAGAGCAGCAGAAGGCCAAGGAACGCGAGCACTTCCGTGCCGAGGTCTTCCTGCGTGAAGGCGGTCAGCAGTACAACGTCGTGGGCTATACCAAGGATCAGCTCATCGGCGATATCCTCGACCAGTACGAGAAGCATCTGCACTTCCTGTACCTGTTGCGATAAACGCTCGACCGAGCGTATATGGACCCGGCGCTGCCCAGTGCAGCGCCGGGTTTTTTTTAGGTTCATCGCAGA
>NZ_APNL01000026.1:0-33683 GCF_040361435.1 Salinisphaera sp. C84B14
GCTAATCTGCGATGAACCAAAAAAAAGGCTCCCCATCTCTGGGAAGCCTTCTTTGCATGGCGGGCCCGGGAAGATTCGAACTCCCGACCTTGCGGTTCGTAGCCGCACGCTCTATCCAACTGAGCTACGGGCCCTTGACTGGTTGTCATGGCGGAGAGGGAGGGATTCGAACCCTCGAAGGGGCTATAAACCCCTTACTCCCTTAGCAGGGGAGCGCCTTCAGCCACTCGGCCACCTCTCCAAAAATCGTTGTCCTGCGAAACGCAATCGCCGTTCTGAAGCCGTTTGCGTCGACTGTTTCGACAAACCGACTCACCGGAGTAGCGGCCTTGCGAAAACGAACTCTCATTCGTTCAAGGCCGCGAATAATACCCGGCTAAGCCTTGCGGGTAAACCCCTTATGCGACTTCATTTGCGATCGATCGACGATTCGTCGTGCTCGCACGACTCGTCGACGCTTTCCACCCGTACGTCCCGCGGCGCTTCGACGGCGATACGCACGCGTTCGCCGTCGGTATCCAGCACCCTCACCTCGATTTCGTCGCCGATGTGCAGGCGCTCACCGGCGCGACGTTCGAAGATGAGCACGGGTGCGATCTAGCCCTGTTCCGCGCTCGGCGTGAGCTCGCTTTCGACCTTCTTCGGCTCTTCGTCGAGCTCGAACTCGTCGTGCAGCGCGCGCACGGCCAGTTCCAGGTACTTGGTTTCGATCACGATCGAAATCTTGATCTCGGTGGTCGAGATCATGCGCAGGTTGATGTTCTCGCTGGCCAGTGCCTTGAACATGCGCGCCGCGACGTTGGCGTGCGAACGCATGCCTACACCTACCAGCGATACCTTGGCGATCCCGGCCTGGCCCGAGACTTCACGCGCGCCCAGATCCTTGGCGGCTTTCTCGAGCAGCTCCTTGGCCGCGTCGAAATCGCGCGTATGCACGGTGAACGTGAAGTCGGTCAGGGTGTAGTCACTGGACGAATCGCCCGACACGTTCTGCAGGATCATGTCGACTTCGATATTGGCTTCGCCGATCGGGCCGAGCAGCGCATAGGCAATGCCGGGCTTGTCGGGCACGCCGAGCACGGTGAGCTGGGCTTCATCCTTGGTAAAGGCGATGCCGGAGATGATCGGTTCTTCCACTTGTTTCTCCAATGTAATGAGCGTGCCGGGGCCGTCGTCGAAGGTGGACAGTACGCGCAGCGGCACGCCGTATTTACCGGCGAACTCGACCGCGCGGATCTGCAACACCTTGGAACCTAGGCTGGCCATTTCCAGCATTTCTTCGAACGTAATCTGCTCGAGACGACGCGCGCCCGAGACCACGCGCGGATCGGTGGTATAGACCCCGTCCACGTCGGTGTAGATCTGGCATTCGTCGGCGCCAAGCGCGGCGGCGAGTGCGACCGCCGTGGTATCCGATCCGCCGCGGCCGAGGGTCGAGATCTCGTTGGACTCGGTAATACCCTGGAAGCCGGCGACAACCGCCACATCGCCGTCGTCGAGCGCGCTGCGCAGGTTGTCCGGCTCGATCTTCTGGATACGTGCCTTGGAATGCGAATCGTCCGAGACGATCGGCACCTGCCAGCCGGTGAACGAACGCGCCGATACGCCGGTATGGCGCAACGCCATCGACAGCAGCGAAATGGTGACCTGCTCCCCGGTCGAGAGCAGCACATCCATTTCGCGCGGGATCGGACGGCCGTCGAGCTCTTCGGCCAGGCCCTGCAGGCGATCGGTTTCGCCGCCCATCGCCGACACCACGACCACGACCTGGTCGCCGTTGTCGCGATAGCCCTTGATCTTCTGGGCGATGCGCTTGATCTTGTCGACGCTGCCGACGGACGAGCCGCCATATTTCTGAACAATCAGTGCCATGGAATATCGTTTTCCTTGTCGGGCGCGGGGTCGCGCCGGTCTTGAATACTGATACGACTAAGCTTACCCGAGTCGCTGCTCGATCCAACCGTAAACGCTTTCCAGCGCTTCATCGAGCTTGCTGGCGTCGCTGCCGCCGGCCTGGGCCATATCCGGCCGGCCGCCGCCCTTGCCACCGACCTGTTCGGCAACGAAATTGACGAGATCACCGGCCGGCAGCGCCTTGCTCTGGCTCTTGGCCACGCCCGCGATGAGCGCAACCTTGCCGTCTGTGGCGGCACCGAGCACGATCACGCCGTGGTCGAGCTTGTTCTTGAGCGCGTCGACGGTATCGCGCAATACCTTGCGATCGGCGCCGTCCATGCGCCGGACCACCACCTGAGCACCGCCGATCTCGCGGGCCGCGTCGGCGAGATCGTCGCCCTGGCTGGCCGCCAGCTTCTGGTTGGCCTGGTCGAGCTGTTTTTCCAGCCCGGCCACGCGTTCGAGCATGCGATCGAGCTTGTCCTCGAGCTCGGCGGGCGCGGCCTTGAGCCGGGACGCCACGCGGATTTCGCGGGCCATGGTGTCCTGAACCCACTTGAGCGCATGCGCGCCGGTGACAGCTTCCAGGCGGCGCACGCCCGCGGCTACGCCGCGTTCTTCGGTGATCTTCACCAGACCGATCGCGCCGCTGGCCGGCACATGGGTGCCGCCGCAGAGCTCCACCGAATAGTCGCCAAAGCGCACCACGCGCACTTCGTCGCCGTATTTCTCGCCGAAGAAGGCCAGCGCGCCCTCGGCGATGGCCTCGTCGTAGCTGCGGGTATAGAACTGGCCCTGGATGTTCTCGCGTACGCGGGCATTCACCTGGGCTTCGATATCGGCCAGGGCTTCCGGAGTGACCGACTCGAAATGGGCGAAGTCGAAACGCAGCCGGTCGGGCGCGACCATGGAACCCTTCTGGCGCACATGCGTACCGAGGCTTTCACGCAACGCCGCATGCAACAGATGGGTGGCAGTGTGGTTGAGCTCGATATCCTGGCGGCGAGCCGTATCGACTTGGGCATCCACGGTCATGCCGGCGGCGAATTCGCCGGATTCGACCCGGCCGAAGTGCAGGAACACGCCGTTTTGTTTCTGAGTGTCCGTTACCACGAAGCGAGCGCCGTCGGCGTCGATGACGCCGTGATCGCCCAGCTGACCACCGGATTCGCCGTAGAACGGGGTGCGATCGAGCACGAGTACGCCCTCGGCGCCCGCCGCCAGCCGGTCCACCGGCTGTTCGTTCTGTACGAGGCTGATCAGCTGTGCACGGCCGCGGGTTTCGGTGTAGCCAATAAACTCGGTGGGCGACTGCACGTCGATCTTGGCGTGGTAGTCGGCACCGAACTGGCTGGCCGCACGCGCGCGCTCGCGCTGGGCCGACATTTCGGCATCGAAGCCGCGCGTATCCAGGGTCAGACCGCGCTCGCGGGCCACGTCGTTGGTGAGATCGACCGGAAACCCGTAGGTGTCGTAGAGCTTGAACACCGTCTCGCCCGGAATTTCGGTACCACTCATGGCACCGATCGCATCCTCGAGGATCCGCAGGCCCTGAGCGAGCGTGAGTGCGAAGCGCTGTTCTTCCTGCTCGACCACGCGCTCGATCTGGGCCTTCGAATCAGCCAGCTCGGGAAAGGCCTCGCCCATGAGTTCGACCAGCGGGCCGACCAGCCTGTAGAAGAAGGTGCCGGTCGCGCCCAGCTTGTGGCCGTGGCGGATCGCGCGCCGCATGATCCGGCGCAGCACGTAGCCGCGGCCTTCGTTCGACGGCATTACCCCGTCGGTAATCAGGAACGCGGTCGCACGGATATGATCGGCCACCACCTTGAGCGACGACTGATGCGCCGGCTCGGCCGTGGCGGCGTCCATCCCCACCGCGTCCGCCGCTGCCTTGATCAGCGTCTGGAAGACGTCGATGCCGTAGTTGTCGTGGGTGCCCTGCATGACCGCAGCGATACGCTCCAGGCCCATGCCGGTATCGATCGACGGGCTGGGCAGATCGACCATGGTGCCGTCGGGCTGGCGGTCGTACTGCATGAACACCAGATTCCAGATCTCCACGAAGCGGTCGCCGTCCTCTTCCGGCGTACCGGGCGGTCCACCGGCGATATGCTCGCCGTGGTCGTAGAAGATTTCCGAGCACGGGCCGCAGGGGCCCGTATCACCCATCTGCCAGAAGTTGTCCTTGGCGCCGATGCGCGAGAACGTGGACTCGGACACGCCGATTTCGTCGAGCCAGATACGCGCGGCTTCTTCGTCTTCCTCGTAGACCGTGACCCAGAGTTTTTCCTTGGGCAGGCCGAGTTCGCCGGTGAGAAATTCCCAGGCGAAATGAATGGCCTCGCGCTTGAAATAATCGCCGAAGCTGAAGTTGCCCAGCATTTCGAAGAAGGTGTGATGGCGCGCGGTATAGCCGACGTTTTCCAGGTCGTTGTGCTTGCCGCCGGCGCGCACACAGCGCTGCGACGACACGGCACGACTGTAGTCGCGCTTGTCGCGGCCCAGAAACACGTCCTTGAACGGCACCATGCCGGCGTTCGTAAACAGCAGGGTCGGATCGGAGGCCGGTACCAGGCTGCTCGAGGCGACGAATCGATGCTTGTGCCGTTCGAAATATTCGACGAAACGCGCACGCAACGCGTTGGTGGACATCATGGGCAGGCGCCTCTTACAAATTCAGCTGGGAGCAAATAGCGCGCTAGTTTAGCAGAGCCTTTTGGCTGGCCCTACCGGCGCCGGCGTAGTCGATCACCGTAGCGCGCGAACGCTATCGACCTTGTCCTGATTGCTCTGCACACGATCGCTGCGGCTGCCCAGCTTGATGGTGGTGAACACGCGCGGCGCGCCGAGCTCGTGAATGGTCTGATGACATTGCTTGAACGCCGCGAACACGTCGTCCCACTCGCCTTCCACGTTGGTGCCATAGGCATGCACCACGGGATTGAGCCCCGCCTTTTCAAGAATCGGCTGACAGGCCGCGATATAGCGCGATACCGACACGCCCGCACCCATGGGAATAACGCAGATTTCGGCGGTGATGTTCATGAGTCATTCCTTTGCGGCTTGGGCTGACAAGTCATTATCTTGGCCGTGTATGAAACGTAGTCGGCGATACTCAAGCAAGCAGTTTGTCCGCACATGAACGCCAAGACACGCGAATAACCCGAAGCACAAACTGCGCGAGGCTGCGTGGCTTGCTGTTCGCGTTGCCTGCTCAACGGTCTACATGAGCAGGCCCTGGTTCGTGGTGCTACTGAGCAAGCATTCTCGGAACGCGCGCGACCGAACGCAGACGAGGCCAACGGCCGGTCGCTGGCAACGCGCCTGATCTGCTGTCCACGCCGCACGCTGACCTTCGTACGCATCAAGCGTTACTTTGCACCGACAGGCGGGCCCACGCGACGTCCGGGCCGGGCGCCAACGTTCGTTCTCTCAGTCGTCGAAGGCGGCGTTGAGCATGTCCATATCGAAACCACGGCGCTGCAGAAAACGCATCTGCTTGGCCTTGGCGGGGAAATCCTCGGGCTGTGCCGCGCCGAAACGTTTGGCGCGCACCTCTTCGGCGAGCGCGTTCCAGTCGGTTTCGCTGTCGGCGAGGGCGCGTTCGATCTCGGCCTCGTCGATGCGCACCGCTGCCAGCTCCGCGCGAATGCGCACCGGCCCGATACCGCGGGAGGCGCGCGACGACACCATGGCATCGGCATAACGGGCGGCCGACAGCAGCCCGTCGTCGACCAGTTCGTCGAGTACCTCGGCCACCTGTTCGCGGTCGTGATCGCGTTTGGCCAGCTTCTGCGAGAGCTCGGCCGGCGCATGCTCGCGGCGCGCGAGCATGTCCATGGCCCGTTTGCGAATGGCGATGCGCTCGGCCGCCGGGTCGAGCGGTTGATCGTCGTTCTGCGCCTGCGTCATCGCTTGCTTTACAGCGCCCGATCGATGCGCCTAGCTGTTCTTGCCGCCCTGTGCGGAGCCGAGCAAATCGTCCGCGGCCTCGCCTTCGCCTTGCTCGGCGGCTGCCTCGGCCTTCTCGTCCTTTTTCTTGCGTTTGGGCGCAAGCAGCTTCTCACGCAGCGCGGTTTCAAGCTGCTGGGCGATTTCGGGGTTTTCCTTGAGGAAGTTACGGGCGTTGTCCTTGCCCTGGCCGACGCGATCGCCGTTATAGGAATACCAGGAGCCGGCTTTTTCGATGAGGTTGTTGGCCACGCCCAAATCGATGATCTCGCCTTCGCGCGAGCTGCCCTCGCCGTAGAGGATCTCGAACTCGGCCTTGCGGAACGGCGGTGCCATCTTGTTCTTGACCACCTTCACCCGGGTTTCGTTGCCGATGACCTCGTCGCCCTTCTTGATCGCGCCGATACGACGGATATCCAGGCGTACCGAAGCATAGAATTTCAGAGCGTTACCGCCCGTGGTGGTTTCGGGGCTGCCGAACATCACGCCGATCTTCATACGGATCTGGTTGATGAACATCACCGTGGTGCCGGTGCGCTTGATGTTGGCGGTGAGCTTGCGCAGCGCTTGGCTCATCAGGCGCGCCTGCAGGCCAACGTGCGAATCGCCCATCTCGCCTTCGATTTCGGCCTTCGGGGTGAGTGCGGCCACCGAGTCGACAACAACGATATCGACCGCTGCCGAACGCACCAGCATGTCCGCGATTTCGAGCGCCTGTTCGCCGGTATCCGGCTGGCTGATGAGCAGATTTTCGATATCCACGCCGAGCGCTTCGGCATAGGTCGGGTCCAGCGCGTGCTCGGCGTCGATGAATGCCGCGGTGCCGCCGCCCTTCTGGCATTCGGCGATGGCCTGAAGCGTGAGCGTGGTCTTGCCCGACGACTCGGGACCATAGATTTCCACGACGCGACCGCGCGGATAGCCGCCGATGCCCAGGGCGATATCGAGCGTGAGCGACCCGCTGGAAATGGACGGAATATTGCTCGTGTCCTGGTCGCCCATGCGCATGACCGAGCCCTTGCCGAACTGACGCTCGATCTGGCTCAGGGCAGCCGCCAGTGCTTTCTTACGATCTTCGTCCATAGTTGTCGTCGCTTTGTCGTTCGTGGATACGGTCGCCGCGCCGGCCGTGGCGAGGCGGTCATGACACGCTACGCGGCCATTATTTCACAATGCCGGGCGCCCTCGTTCAAGCGGCCAGCGGCCCAGTTCCCGATAGGCCCCGGGCTGCCCGCCGTCGCCGCTTGCGAGCAGCGAAAAATGGGTAACCGGCCATGCGATCGGTTCAACTCGTGCCGTGGCTACGCAGCCAATGCCGCGTCTGACGCTGACATGCGGGCGAAACCGATAGTTATCAATGCCGCCAATTGTATTTTTATCCAGCGTCGCCGCCAAGTCCAACAGCGTCCGTGGCGGTCTGGAGGGCCCGAGCCAGGCAATCTGCGGGCCTTGGAAGCCGCTCAACCGATCGAGCACGAGCGTAAACGCCGGCAGGTCGATCGTCTCGGCCACGCTGCAAAGGCGGGCCTGTATCGCCGACTCGACGGCGCCGAGAAAAACGAGCGTGAGGTGTAAACGCGACGATTCGATACGCCGGCCGACGAGCCCGAGCCGATCCGCCGCATTGGCGATACGCGCTGCAACGCCAGGCGGCGGCATGAGCGCGAAGAACAACCGCTGGCTGTCGCGCGGTGGGTCAGCCGCGGCTGTCATCGACCGCGGCGGTGTCTGTACTCAGCCCGCGTCGACACGCTCGCGCAGCCCCACCAGCGCGGCAACCACGCTCTGGCTGCGGACCTCGTCACGCGCACCTTCGAACTGATAGCGCACCACTTCGGGCGGCCGGCTTCTCGCGACCCAGCCGATATAGACCGTGCCCACCGGCTTGTCTTCGCTGCCGCCGCCGGGCCCCGCGACCCCGGATACGGCGATCGCCCAGTCGGCCGGGCTATGTGCGAGCGTGCCGTCGAGCATGGCCGCCACCACCGGTTCGCTGACCGCGCCGTGGCGCTCGATGAGTTCACTGGCCACACCGAGGCTGTCCTGCTTCGCTTCATTCGAGTAGGTCACGAAACCACGCTCGAACCATGCCGAGCTGCCGGCCCGGTCGGTACAGGCGGCCGCAATCATGCCGCCGGTGCAGGACTCGGCGGTGGCCAGGGTTTGCCCGCGGCCGGTCATCAGCGTGGCCAGCTGATCGACGAGCGAGGCAATCGAAGTCTGGGCGTCGTAAGGTACCGTCATGGCTGCATTATGCCTAAGACATCTCGCGATTTGCGGACTGTTGCGCGTAACGACTGATAATCGCGGTGCCGGCCGAGCGCCCGATTCGACACGCCCAGCCTGCGGCGCCACCCGGTTCTGCGTATTCCCCGGCGTACGTCTACAATTGCGCGCTGTGGCCTGCCGGGCCGCGCCCCTCGTTCGTTTACCGACACAGACTGCTTCATGAGCGCACGCCCCCGCACCGATCCGCGCACCGACAGCCCGGCCGACGACTACGCCGGGCATACGCCGATGATGCGCCAGTACCTCGGCATCAAGGCCGACTACCCGCACATGCTGCTGTTCTATCGCATGGGCGACTTCTACGAACTGTTCTTCGACGATGCCCACCGCGCGGCCGAGCTGCTCGATATCACGCTGACGGCACGCGGCGAATCCGCCGGGCGCTCGATCCCGATGGCGGGCGTGCCCTATCACGCCGCCGAGCAGTATCTTGCGCGACTGATCGCCAAGGGCGAATCCATCGCCATCTGTGAGCAGCTGGAAGCGCCGGGCGCGAGCAAGGGCCCGGTCAGACGCGAAGTGGTGCGCGTGGTCACCCCCGGCACGGTCACCGACGATGCGCTGCTGGATGCGCGTCGCGCCAATCTGATCGTGGCGATCGCCCCGGCGAAACGGGCGATCGGCATCGCCGTGCTGGAACTGGCCCGCGGCGATTTCGCGGTGACCGAAGTTGCCGACGAAACGGCCCTGGCCGCCGAACTCGCCCGGCTCGATCCGGCCGAGATCGTGGTGAGCGAACAGGCCTCGCTCGAACTGCCCGTGGACGGGATCGCCCTGACCCGCCGGCCCAGCTGGCTGTTCGATGCGATCAGCGCCCGACGACGGCTGGAAGGTTTTTTCGAGGTCGCACAGCTGGATGCCTTTGGCTGTGCCGACCTGCCGCGCGCCATCGCCGCGGCCGGCGCGCTCATCGATTACGTGGAGGCGACTCAGCAGGCGGCGCTGTCGCATATCAAGAGCCTGCGCACCTATGCGGTCACCGATACGCTGGTGCTGGATGCGGCCACCCGGCGCAATCTGGAAATCGAGCGCAGCGCCTCCGGCGATACCCGGCACAGCCTGGTGGGCCTGCTCGACCGTTGCGCCACCGCGATGGGCGCACGCGCGTTGCGCCGCTGGCTGGCCGAGCCGCTGCGCAACTTCGATATCCTGCGCCATCGCCATCTGGCCATCGAAACGCTGCTGTCGGGCAGCCATGCCGGGCTGTCCGAACGGCTCAAGGAAGTACCCGACGTCGAGCGTATCGCCACGCGCATCGCCCTGGCCTCCGCGCGCCCGCGCGATTTGTCGGGGCTCACGCGTGCGCTGGCCGCGCTTCCGGCCATACGCCGCACACTGGCCGGCCTCGACGCGCCCCTGCTGGCCGCACTGCACGAGCAGATCGACCCGGCCGACGAGGTACGCGAACTGCTCGAGCGCGCGGTGGTAGCCGAGCCGCCGGTGGTGGTACGCGACGGCGGCGTGATCGCCCGCGGCTACGACGAAACGCTCGACGAGCTGCGCGACCTGTCGGCCAACGCGGACGGCTATCTCGCCGACCTGGAAACCCGCGAGCGCGAACGCACCGGCGTGGACACGCTCAAGGTGGGCTACAACCGCGTGCACGGCTATTACATCGAGATGGGGCGCGTGCATGCCGATGCCGCGCCCATCGACTACCAGCGCCGCCAGACGCTCAAGGCCGTGGAACGGTATATCACGCCGGAACTCAAGCAGTTCGAGGACCAGGTGCTCTCGGCGCGCGAGCGCGCCCTGGCTCGGGAAAAAGCCCTATACGCCGAGCTGGTGGAAACGCTGGCCGCGCATCTGCCCAGGCTGCAGTCGATCGCGGCCGGGCTGGCAAGCCTGGACGTGCTGTGTGCGCTGTCGCGCTGTGCGCTGGATTATCACTGGGTGGCGCCCACCCTCACCGACGCCCCGGGCGTGCATATCACCGGTGGGCGTCATCCGGTGGTCGAGCATTTCTCCGATACCCCGTTCGTGGCCAACGATACCGAGCTCGACGACGACTGCCGACTGCTGCTGATCACTGGCCCGAACATGGGCGGCAAATCGACCTATATGCGCCAGACGGCACTCATCGTGCTGCTCACGCATATCGGCAGTTTCGTGCCGGCCGAGGCCGCCGAAATCGGCCCGCTCGATCGTATCTTTACCCGGATCGGCGCCGGCGACGACCTGTCGGCCGGGCAGTCCACCTTCATGGTGGAGATGAGCGAAACCGCACAGATTTTGCACCACGCCACCGAGCGCTCGCTGGTGCTGCTCGACGAGATCGGCCGCGGCACCTCGACCTACGACGGCCTGGCGCTGGCGCGCGCGGTGGCCGAACGCCTGGCCCGCCACAACCGGGCCTATACGCTGTTCGCCACCCATTATTTCGAACTCACCCAGCTCGCCGAAGACTGGCCCGCGAGCCGAAACGCCCATTTCGAAGTGGCCGACTACAACAGCGGCGGCGAGCAAAAGCTGGTGTTTCTGCACGCCATCCGTCCGGGGCCTGCATCGCGCAGCTTTGGACTGCAGGTGGCCTCGTTGGCGGGCGTACCGCGGGCCGTTATCCGCCAGGCTGAAAAACATCTGGCCGAGCTGGAAGCCCAGTCGCGCGAACAGTCCGGCCCGCAGCTCGGCCTGTTCGAGGCCGCACCGGTCGAGGACAAGCCCGCCGAGCCGGACCCGGTGCACGACGCGCTGGCCGAACTCGACTGCGACGACCTCACCCCGCGCGAGGCGCTGGAACTGCTTTACCGTCTCAAGCGCATGGCCAGCCAAACCGACCCGCAGTGAGCGTGCGGGTCGCGCTCGGGTGGGTCACGCCATGGAAGTGGCGAGTTTGACCAGGCCCACCAGCAGCATTACGAGCAGCACCGTGGCCACCAGGCCCAGCAGTATGAAATGACTGGCCCGACCGCGGGTGAAATCGCGCTCGCGATTCTCGCTCGACTGCACGCCGAAGAACGCCGCCATCACGCTCATCCAGCTCTGCCATAGCGTGGGCGGCCGTCGGCTTTCCCCCGCCGGCACATCCTTGCTGTCATTGTTCTCGTCAGCGTTTTTCACGGCTATTTGGCGGCGTACTCTTCCGCCATTTCGTTGCTGATATCCAGATCGCGCCAGACACGGCGCGTAAGCGGCCCGGAAATGGCTTTTTCAACGCGCCCGCCCACCATGGGGACCTCGACCTTGATATTGAAGCCGAGCGTCATACGAGCCTTGCCGCCGTTGTCCTTCAGGAGCATGTCGATGGCCACGTTCGCAGGCGTTTTCTCGAAGTCGATATCGATTCGACCGTGGTTGGCGGTCAGATCCCAGCGATCCGTCTGCAGCATGTCCACCTTCTTGGGCATGCGCGAACGGATCATGTCGGGCAGATTCATTTCTTCCGTACCGAAGCCGTAGCGCACGGTGATTTCGAACTCGTCCTTACCCTGGGTGGTCTCGATATGTTCGGCGCTGCGCCCATCCAGGCGCTCGTACTTGCGCAGGTAGTACGACTCGTCACCGAACATCGTCATGATGACGTCCACGGGATAATCGAAATCATAGGTTTCTTCGAACTTCATTCAGCGCGTTCCTTGTGCTTGGGGGTAACGATGAAAGCCGGGGCCGCTCACTCGGCCGGGCGGTCCATGCCGTTGGCGGACGGCGAGCCGTCGTCGCGATACAGATAAGAGGCGAGCATACCGTGGGCGTCGACTTCGGCATCGAGCACGGCCAGCAGTACGAATACGCCGCCCATCCGGCGGTGCAGGAAAACGATCTCGCGCGGCGGGATTCGGAACCAGCGGGAGATCGCGGCGTCGGAAACCGCCCGCGACACTCGAAACGGCAGGTCCGACTCGCCCCAGCGGTAGGCCCCGTCCGGCGTGGTCAATTCGTCGGGCGCGTCGTCGGCGAACGGCTCGATCATGAGCATGCCGACCTTGGCGAAGGCATCGAACACGTGCTGGGGTGAATCGCGGCGTAGCAGGTTGATGCCGATCGCGCCGTCGATCAAACGCTTGGCGTCCTTTTCGAAGGCACCGGTGACCACATCGTAGTAGGAGCCGAGAAAACGCGGTGCGAATTCGCGGGTGGCGCCGAAATCCAGCAGTACCATCTGGTCCGGTCCGTCCTCGCGCAGGCGAATCTTGTAGTTGCCGAAATGCGGGTCCGTCTGCACGATGCCCCACACAAAGAACTCGCGGAAGAACAGGTCCAGCGCGCTGCGACCGATCTCGTTGCGGCGCGCCTGGTCGAGAGCCTGTACCGCTTCGCTCTGTACGTGGTGCGCGGCTTCGTAGGAAGTCACCAGCACGGTTTCGGTGGAGTATTCCGGGAAGACCTGGGGCACCACGTAGCGCTCGTCGCCTTCGAGCCGGGTAGAAAACTCCCGGGTCATGCGCAGCTCGCGATCGTAATCCACCTCGCGGTAGATCATCTCTCGCACTTCTTCCATGATCGCGTTCAGCTCCATGCCCTTGGGCACGAGCCGGGCCAGGCGCACGATCTGGGTCAGCGTGCGGATATCGCTATCGATGGCATCGGCCAGGCGCGGATACTGGATCTTCACGCACAGTTCCAGGCCGTCCGACTTGCGCGTGGCGCGATGAACCTGGCCCAGCGAGGCGGCTGCCATCGGCTCCGGGTCGATTTCCAGCTCGGCCAGACGCTTCTTGCCCAGGCGCTCCACCACCACCGGCTCCAGGTCTTCCCAGGCCACCGGCGGGCTGTCGTCCTGGAGGCTGCGCAGCACCTCGATGGCTTCGGGCGGCATGAAATACTGCCCGTACACCGACAGCATCTGGCCGACCTTCATCACGCTGCCCTTGAGCTGGCCCAGCTCGTCGGCCAGGAACTCCGCCTGTTTGACGTAGAACTCGCGGTTGCGTCGTTCCCGGTCTTCCTTGCTGCGAAACATGTTCCCCAGCGTATGGCCGGCGAACGACGCCCCGGCCATCACGCCCATACGGGCCATGGCGGCATTACGGTCGAAGGAGCCCGTCTTGAGCTTGAGCGGCTTGCGGTCTTTACGGTCGGACTTGAAGGCCATACGTCATGTCGAACGCTGGATAAAGGTCGAAGTCTATCAGGTCGCCAGCGCTTGCCGGATGGGGATGGATACCGATATCCGCGGCCACACTCGGCGCATAAAAAAAGGGATCCGGCGCCTGCCGGATCCCTTTCCAACCTTCGAATAATCGAAGGTGCACGTCGCCTGGTGGCTATGGGTGGATTTGAACCACCGACTCTCGCATTATGAATGCGATGCTCTAACCCCTGAGCTACATAGCCGGAAAGCCGCGTAGTTTCTTCGCCGAGGCCCGTTGTGTCAACCCTTTAATCGTTGGCTGCGATAGCACCCCGGACACACCGGTTTCAGACATTGAAACGAAAGTGCACGACGTCGCCCTCGACCATCACGTATTCCTTGCCTTCAAGGCGTTGGCGGCCGGCTTCCTTGGCCCCTTTCTCGCCCTTGAGGGTGACGTAGTCGTCGTAGCCGATGACTTCGGCACGAATAAAGCCGCGTTCGAAGTCGGTATGAATCACGCCGGCGGCCTGGGGCGCGGTCGCGCCGCGGCGCACCGTCCAGGCCCTTACTTCCTTGGGCCCGACGGTAAAAAAGGTCTGCAGGCCTAGCAGTTCGTAGGCCGCACGAATGACCCGATCCAGGCCGGGCTCATCAAGCCCCAGATCGGCCAGGAATTCGTTCTTGTCGTCGCCGTCGAGCTGGGCGAGTTCGCCTTCCAGCGCGGCGCACACCGCAACCACCGGCGCATTCTGAGCCGCGGCATGCTCGGCCACGCGATCGAGCAGCGGATTGTTCTCGAAGCCATTCTCGTCCACGTTGGCCACGAACAGGGCCGGTTTGGCCGTGATCAGATGCAGCTCGCGCAGCGCCAGGCGCTCGTCGTCGCTGAATTCCATCGCCCGCACCGGCGCGCCCGTGTCCAGATGGTCGCGCACCCGCTCGAACAACTCGAAGTTGCGCTTGGCGGTCTTGTCGCCGGACTTGGCCGCCTTGGCCGTACGCTCGGCCGCACGCGTAACCGTGGTCAGATCGGCCAGCGCCAGCTCGGTATCGATGGTTTCGATATCGGCGATCGGATCGACCCGGCCCGAGACGTGCATGACGTCATCGTCGTCGAAGCAACGCACCACGTGCAGGATGGCGTCTGTTTCCCGAATATTGGCCAGAAACTGGTTGCCCAGCCCCTCGCCGGTGGACGCCCCGGCGACCAGACCGGCGATATCGACGAACTCGATTGCCGTAGGAATGGTCTTTTCGGGGCTGGCAATGCCGGCGAGCGCGGTCAGTCGCGGGTCCGGCACGCTCACCACACCCACGTTCGGGTCGATGGTGCAAAAGGGGTAGTTCTCGGCCGGTATTTCGGCCGCGGTGAGCGCGTTGAAAAGTGTGGACTTGCCCACGTTGGGCAAACCGACGATCCCGACCTGAAGAGCCATGTGAACAACCTCTGATGGCGTGTGGTGCAGCGCCAACGGCAGGCGCATCGCGATGACGTGTTAGCGACCGGGCCGCGAGATCGCAGCGTTCGCGGTGGATTAATCGCTGGCCGGCGCCTTGCGCGAGTTCAACCGCTGGGCGCCGTGGTCCCAGCCCTTGTCGAGAGCCAGCTCGAATGCGTCGATACCGGCGTCGATGGCATTGTCGATGGCAATTCGATCGTCCGACGACGGGGTGCCCAGCACATAGGACAGTACCAGCGAGCGATCGCCCGGGTGGCCGATGCCGATACGCAAGCGCTTGTACTGGGTCCCGATCACCCGCGTGATGTCGCGCAGCCCGTTATGGCCGCCGTGGCCACCCGACTGCTTGAAACGCGCAGTCCCCGCCGGCAGATCGAGCTCGTCGTGCACGACCAGCACGCTCTCGGGCGGGATCTTGTGAAAGGCACACAGCGGCTGCGCCGCGTCGCCGCTGCGATTCATGAAGGTCGTAGGCTTGAGCAACCAAACGCTGGCGTCGCCCGAGCCATATCGTGCCAGCTCGCCCTTGAACTTGCGTTCCGGCGAGAAGCTCAGGCGCCAACGTTCGGCCAGACGATCGGCCAGCCAGAAACCGACGTTATGCCGATCGCTGGCATGATCGGCGCCGGGATTGCCCAGCGCCACCAGCGCGCGAATCGAATCACTCACGCTGAGTGCCGTGTGTATTCGCGCAAGCCTGATCGAGCGCGACGAAGACTACTTGTCTTCGTCTTCGCCGGAAGCGTCGTCCGCCTCGTCGCCTTCGGATTCGCCGTCCTCTGCGTCCTCGGCCTCGGCTTCCTCGGCAGCGGCTGCTTCGGCTTCGGCCTCTTCTTCGGCTTCCAGCTCGATGGCGGCACGCGGAACCTGTACGGACACGACGGTACGGTCGGTCTGATCTTCCTCGTCGCCCATCAGTTCGACGATCTGGACGCCTTCCGGCAGCACCAGCTCGCTCAGGTGCACCGAATCGTGCAGATGCAGCTTCGAGCAGTCGACCTCGATGTATTCCGGCAGATTGCGCGGCAGACATTCGATTTCGATGTCGTTCATGTTGTGCTGAACAACGCCGTCCTCGTCGGCCACGCCCGGGCATTCCTCTTCGCCCACGAAGTGCAGCGGCACGCTCATGCGCAGCGCTTCACCGGCGACGATGCGCAGAAAGTCGGCGTGCTCGATGAACGGCTTGGCCGGATGGCGCTGCAGGTCACGCAGAACCACTTCCTCGGTGCTGCCGCCGTCGACGTGAATCTTGATGATGTGGGAGAAGAACGCCTCGTTGTCCAGATGATGGTCGAGGTCGTTATGCTCCAGGGTCAGCATCACCGGTTCGCCGTTGCCACCGTAGATGATCGCCGGCACACGGCCGTTGCGACGCAGGCGACGGTTCTCGGCGCGGCCCTTCGCGGTACGTTTTTCCGCATTCAGCTCGAAAGCTTCCATATCGATTCGCTCCAATAATAAGGACGGCCGCCGGAGGTTCCGTCGACCGCTCGATCGTTGTGTTTTATGGCGGGCCGCCGCCCACCGACTTCAAAAGACCGCGTAGTATACGCGCTTGGGCAGCAAATGCACGACCCGCGAGCGCGACCCGCCCAGCGCCGCTTGCGCCTAGTCCACGTACAGCGTGGACACGGACTCCTCGTTGCTCACCCGGCGGATGGTTTCGGCCAGCAGCGCGGCGATATGCAGCTGGCGAATCTTGCCGCAGGCCGCCGCATCCGGCGATAGCGGAATGGTGTCCGTGACCACCAGCTCGTCCAGGCGGGAGTTGCTGATGTTTTCGATCGCCTTGCCCGAAAGCACCGGATGCGTGACGTAGGCCTTGACCTTGGTTGCGCCCTGGTTCTTGAGCGCATCGGCGGCCTGGCAGAGCGTGCCCGCGGTATCGACCAGGTCGTCGACCATGATGCAGGTCTTGCCGCTGACATCACCGATGATATTCATCACCTTGGCTTCGTTGGCCTTGGGTCGACGCTTGTCGATGATCGCGAGATCGGCATCTTCCAGACGTTTGGCCAGTGCCCGCGCGCGCACTACGCCGCCGACGTCGGGCGAAACGACAATCAGTTTTTCGTCCTTTTGACGCCAGATATCGCCAAGCAGCACCGGCGATGCATAGACGTTGTCCACGGGCATATCGAAAAAGCCCTGGATCTGGTCGGCGTGCAGATCGACGGTGAGCACGCGATCGGTGCCGACCGCGCCGAGCATGCTGGCCACGACCTTGGCCGAAATCGGCACGCGCGCGCTGCGCGGGCGTCGATCCTGGCGGGCATAACCGAAATACGGAACCACGGCGGTGATACGCCCGGCCGATGCGCGATGCAGCGCATCGATGAGCATCAGCAGCTCCATGACGTTGTCGTTGGTAGGCCGGCAGGTCGGCTGGACCACGAACACGTCGCGCCCGCGTACGTTCTCCTCGATCTCGACCGTGATCTCGCCGTCCGAGAACTTGCCGACATTCGCCTTGCCCACGGGCAACTTGAGGTAACCGGCCACATCCTTGGCCAACGCCGGATTGGCGTTGCCGGTAAAGACCATCAACCTGGAATCCGCCATGGGTTCGTGCTGCCGTGCTGTCAATTGAAGATGAGCGGTCCGCGCTGCGGACGGTAATCAGGATGAAATACAGAACACGCACGGTTGCCCATACGGTTCAGCCATGCTCGCCGCGCGGCGCGTAACCCGGAGCGGGACCGCGCGCTGCGTCGATTTCATCCAGCTTTCAAGCTGTCTTTCGTGTCCGCTCGCGCGGACGATTATATGGCGGGGGCGGCAGGATTACTCGGCATCTCGCGATGCCTCGCCCTGCGGGCTCGTGCCGCTGCGCGTCACGATTCTTGCGCGCTTCGCGCGCTGCGTCGAACCTGGCAGGTTCTCATCCAGCCGCCCCGGCTGTCCTTCGTGTCCGCTTGCGCGGACGATTATATGGCTGGGGCGGCAGGATTCGAACCTGCGGTACACGGGATCAAAACCCGATGCCTTACCGCTTGGCTACGCCCCATCTAACCTGTGTCGTCTTCGTTCCTTCGAATCCTGCCGCTGCGCGGCTGAATTCGAACCTGCGGGATTATCGTGCCTGCGGCGCAGGGGGATCAAAACCCGATGCCTTACCGCTTGGCTACGCCCCATCTAACCTGTGTCGTCTTCGTTCCTTCGAATCCTGCCGCTGCGCGGCTGAATTCGAACCTGCACGCGATGACCAAAATCTTTTCGGCCCGCGCGAAGGCCGCGTATTTTCTTGACTGCTTCGGTCGGTGTCAATTCGCGCCGGACACGCCGTCGACGTCGAACCAGCGATCGACCACGAGGCGGATCCGTGTTTCGCCATTGTCGAGCACGATGCGACGCGGCACGGCGGGCATGTTTTCAGGCTCGACATAATCGGGGAATGACAAGGCCCAACCGTTCTGTTCGAGCGAGATCATGCGCCCCTGGGAGTTAACGCTGATGCGGTCGTAGTCGCCGGGCGCGGGCAGCCCGCGCGCCCAGAAACGCAGCGGCTCGAGCGGGAAAGTCCAGCCCAGCGTGCGTTCGACCAGCGCATCCGGCTCGGTCGTGACGAACCGCTCGTCCTTGGTTTGGATGACCACCGCGTCGTCGAGCGCCCCCTGCGCACGAAAACCGCCCGCGCCCAGCGGGCCCGACAGACGCACATCGAAAGCGTCGCCCTGCTGCCGCCAGCTCAGGTTGCCGGTCCAGCCGAGCAACTGCCCGGTGGCCACGCGCCCCTGCAATGACCAGACGTTGAAATTGGCCAGTTCCTTCTTGTGCGCCGCCCAGGCGGCTGTGTCGACGACACCGGCTTCGGTTTCGGCGGGCTTGCGAATGATTGCGCAGCCGGACAATACGGCAGCCGCGACGATCAGAATCAGCAGTTTCTTCATGGGTCGAGACGTTCCACGGTTTCAGTGAGCACGGGATGGTCAGCGCTGTCGGCCATGGCATCCTGCCAGATACGCCGCGCTGCTTCGTGCTGGCCTTGCTGCCATAGCACTTCGCCCAGATGCGCGGCGACTTCGGCGTCCGCGAAATCTCGATACGCCCGTTCGAGGTAGTGTCGTGCGGCGTCCAGATTGCCGCGACGGTACTCCACCCACCCCATGCTATCCAGAATGGCCGGATTGTCCGGCTCGGTTTCGAGCGCGCGCTGGATATAACTCGCGGCGCGGTCATAGTCGCTGCCGTGGTTGGCGATCAGATACCCCAGCGCATTGAGCGCGCGCGCATCGTCCGGCTCGCGGTCGAGCACGGTTTCCAGATCCTGCTTGGCCGCCTGTATGTCGCCCAGCCGCTCATGGGCCATGGAACGCCCGTACCGCAGCTCGGTGCTGTCGGGTATCTCGTCCAGGCCATGATTGTAAATATCCAGGGCCGCGCGCGGTTCGTCGGCTTCATAGAGGAGCTGGCCTTCGGCCGCATACAGCTGTTCGCTGAGATCGGGATAGCTGTCACGCAGTTCGCTCAAGCGACGCTGGGCCGCGGGCAGATCGCCCTGCATGAAGATCATGCGCGCGCCGCGCACCTGCCCTTCGAAGGCGTGCCCGCCGTTTTCGACGCGCTGGTACCAGCGCTGGGCCTCGGCATAGTTTTCGCGTTCTTCGGCGATGGTGCCGAGATAGAAGGCGGCATCGTCGGCCCGTTCGTTGTTGTCGTACAACCGGGTCAGCGCCGTTTGTGCGCGGTCGAGCTGGCCAAGGCTCAGCGACAGAATCGCCAGGCCATAGCGTGCGTCGGTGTTGTCCGGCTGCAGTTCGATGGCCTGCTCGAACTCGCCGAGCGCGGCGTCTTCATGATCGGCTTCGATCAGCAAACGGGCGAGCGCAAGATGATACTGCGCCCGGCTGGCCGCATTGCCCGGCAGCCCAGCCACCAGCGCGCGGGCTTTAGAGGTCTCGCCGCTTTGAATCCATACCCCGGACTGCAACAGCACGGCATCGTTCCAGTTCGGATCGAGAGCGAGCGCGCGTTCGGCCGCGCGCGCGGCCACCTCGCTTCGGTCATAGCGCAGCGCGACCACGCCCAGCGCATATTGGGCCGGCGCGCTGTCGCTATCGGCCTGTGCCATATCGCTGAGGGTGTCGATCACCATGTCGGTGGCATTCGGTGCGCCGCTGACCACATCGGCCAGCAGCCGGTAACCGATATCCGGAGAAGCCGCCGCGGTCACCAGCGCGGGGGCGTAATTCGCAAGACCCTCTGCGTCCTCGTTGGCTACGGCCATGCGCGTGGCCGTACGCTGCGCATTCAGCGAATCGGGTTCATTGCGCGCCCAGATTTTCGCGGCCTTGTAAGCCAGGTCGGGCTGCTCGGCGAACAGCGCGATCCGCGTCGCCCGCTTGGCCAGGGCCGGATCGTTGGAATATTCGAGCGCGGCCACATATTCGCGTGCAGCCAGATCGCGATTGCCGCGCTGAATGGCCATTTCCCCGGCCAGCACATGGTATTCGTAGGCCTCCCGCCGGCTGACCGGACTGGGCTGCACGGCGTTGGCGTCGATCCGCATATCCGTGCCGACCGGCGTGGTCCCGGGCTGCCCCGCGCAACCGGCCGCCAACACCGCAACACCTGCCAACAACAGGGCGGTTGCAAACCAGCGCGGCCGACGGCTTTGCCGGCCCGTATCATTCAAATTATCGGCGCGCAGGCCGCAAACAGCCGGCGGGCCGGGTTGATCACACGGGAGTGCGACAGCATCCTCGCGGCGGCCGGTGGCCGCAAGGCCTTTGCAAACAAAAGACGGCAAGGCGCCGGCTTTCGTTTTCGAAGGCGGTGAAAAACAGCTCCGCATGAGCTGTTTTCTTGCCGGGTTAATAGTATGCATAACTCAATCATAGCGCGACGATCCGAGCAGCGGCTACGCAAACCGCACCGCGCAAGCGACGGTAGCGCGGTAGAATAACGCCATGACGCTGCTCACCGTCGGTCTGAACCATATCACCGCCCCGCTATCGGTCCGTGAGACCGCCGCGTTTCCGCCCGAGCAGTTCGATGCCGCGCTGGACGATTTTCTGCGCCTGCCGCATGTGTATGAAGGCGCCATCCTGTCAACCTGCAACCGCACCGAACTCTATGCCGTGACCGACGCGCCGGGCGATGGCGCGCTACGGCATTGGCTGTGCGAACAGCGCGGGCTCAACGACGACGATATGGCGCCCTACTTCTATATCCATCGCGACCGCGAAACGGTACGCCACAGTCTGCGTGTGGCCGCGGGGCTGGATTCGATGATCCTGGGCGAACCGCAGATTCTGGGGCAGATGAAAAACGCCTACCGCAGCGCCCGTGCCGCGCGCGGCGCCGGGCCGTTGCTCACCCGACTTTTCGAACACAGCTTCGCGGTCGCAAAGCAGATTCGCACCCAGACCGATATTGGCGCCAACCCGGTATCGGTGGCCTATGCCGGCGTAAGCCTGGCGCGCCAGATCTTTGCCGACCTGTCGGAAACCGCGGCCATGTTCATCGGCGCCGGCGAAACCGTCGATCTCGCGGCCCGCTATCTCGCCGAGGCCGGAGTACAACGCATGATCTTCGCCAATCGCAGCGTCGAGCGCGCCCAGGAGCTGGCCACCCGCTATCACGGCTATGCGATTGCCCTGGCGGACATCAGCGCGCATCTGGCCGAAGCCGACATGTTGATCTCGTCGACCGCCGCGCCCGGTTATCTGGTGAGCTTCGACGAACTGCGCGACGCGGTTCGACAGCGCCGACGCAAGCCCATGTTTGCCCTCGACCTGGCCGTGCCACGCGATATCGACCCCGCGGCCGGCAAGCTCGAGGATATCTATCTGTACTCGGTGGATGACCTGCAGAGCGTCATCGATGATAATCGCCGCTCGCGCGAAAAGGCGGCCACGCTCGCCGACGGCATGCTCGATGTCCGTATCGAGGAATATATCGACTGGCTGGATTCACGCCAGGCGATCGATACCATTCGCGACTTGCGCGGCCAGGCCGACGCGACACGCGAAGATGTGCTGACCAAGGCCAAGCGGCGGCTGGCGCGCGGCGAGAACGCCGACGACGTACTGACGTATCTGGCACGCACGCTCACCAACAAGCTCATGCACGAGCCCAGTGCCACACTGCGCAAGGCACGCGGCGCCCATCAGCAGGAGCTGCTCAGCAGCGCCCGGCATCTGTTCCAGCTCGACAGCGACACGCATGCCGAAATACGCCGCAATCCGCTTTCCAAGACGAACATAGAAGATAACGAATGAAAGACTCTCTGCGCGCCAAACTCGAGGAACTGGTCGAACGCCACGAGGACCTCGCGCACTCGCTATCCGATCCGGAGGTCATCGGCGATCAGGACAAGTTCCGCCGCATGTCCCAGGAGTACGCCCAGCTCGAATCACTGGCGGCGGACTATCGCGCCTGGCGGGCGCTGGTCGACGAAATAGCCGATCTGGAAGAGATGGAAAACTCCGACGAGCCCGAGCTGCGCGAAATGGCCGAAGCCGAGCTCGACGATGCCCGTGAACGCCTCGTCGGCCTCGAAGCCGCGTTGCGCAAGCACCTGATCCCGCGTGACCCGAACGACAACGCCAATCTCTATCTGGAAATCCGTGCCGGCACCGGCGGCGACGAAGCCGCGCTGTTCGCCGGCGACCTGCTGCGCATGTATTCCAGCTATGCCGAGAAACAGGGTTGGCAGGTCGAGATCCTGTCCGCCAGCGAAGGCGAACACGGCGGCTACAAGGAAGTCATTTCGCGTCTGATCGGCACCGGCGCCTTCTCACGGCTGAAGTTCGAATCCGGCGCGCATCGCGTCCAGCGCGTGCCGGCGACCGAATCACAAGGGCGTATCCACACCTCGGCGTGTACCGTGGCGGTGTTGCCCGAACAGGATGAAGTCGGCGCCATCGATATCAGCCCGAACGATATCCGTGTCGATACCTTTCGCGCCCAGGGCGCGGGTGGCCAGCACATCAACAAGACCGATTCGGCGATCCGTATCACCCATATTCCCACCGGCGTGGTGGTCGAATGTCAGCAGGAGCGCTCCCAGCACAAGAACCGTGCCCGGGCCATGAGCCTGTTGCAGACCAAGCTGCTGACTGCCGAACAGGACAAGCAGGCCAGCGAACAGGCCGCCACCCGTAAGAAACTCGTCGGTAGCGGCGACCGGTCCGAGCGAATCCGCACCTACAATTTCCCGCAGGGACGGGTTACCGACCACCGCATCAATCTCACCCTCTACAAGCTCGACGACGTCATGGCGGGCAACCTCGAAGAGATCGTGGACGCACTGACCAGTGAACATCAAGCCGACCTGCTCGCCGAAATGGGCGCGGCCTGATCGCGCCGTCGTGAGCGCTACCGTCGATGCGCTGCGCCGTGCCGCGCTCGCGCGTTTGTCAGCACACGACGACAGCCCGGCGCTGGATGCCCGGCTGTTACTCGAACATGTGCTGGAGGTTAACCATAGCTGGCTCGTCATGCATGGGCAGGACGTGGTGCCACCCGCCGCGCGCCAGCGTTTCGACGCGCTCGTCGAACGCCGGGCAGCAGGCGAGCCGCTGGCCTATATCATCGGCTCAGTCGGCTTCTGGACGCTCGAGCTGAGCGTCACGCCGGATGTGCTCATCCCGCGACCGGATACCGAAACACTTGTCGAAGCCGTACTTGACGAGCACGACACCGCCCCGCGTCGGCTACTCGATCTGGGCACCGGCAGCGGCGCCATCGCCCTGGCCCTGGCCGCTGAACGCCCGGCCTGGGCGATCACAGCCACCGATGCGAGCCCACAGGCCCTGGCCTGCGCCCGCAGCAACGCGGCCCGGCTGGGCCTGACCCGGGTCGAGTTCGCCCTGGGGCCCTGGTTTCAGGCCGTTGGCGACGGTCGCTTCGATATCATCGTGTCGAATCCGCCCTATATCGACGCCGACGACGCCCACCTGGGCGCGCCCGAACTCAAGCACGAGCCACAGGCGGCGCTGGTCGCCCCCGACAACGGGCTCGCGGACCTGCAGCATATTGTTGCCGCTGCGCCGCGCCATCTCAGCGCGGGCGGCTGTCTATACCTTGAGCACGGGGCCGAACAGGGCCCAGCCGTGCGCGGCATGCTTCGGGACTGGGCACGGGTCGAAACGATCGTCGACCTCGGCCACAACGACCGGGTGACCCGGGCCGTGCGCCCGGACGCTGTCGCCTGCGCCTAGGGCCTGCGCGGGCGCAACGGCCTCAAAGACGATCCAGCACCTGGGCCAGTTCCTGGGCGACATCCTCGCGTTCGTACAGGTCGCCGACATAGCGGCTCACAACGGTGCCTTGCTCGATGATCAGTGTGGGCGTGGCCAGCAGCCGGGACTCGAGCGCACGTGCCGGCTCGCGCAACACGTCGACCACTTCAAAGCGGGCTTCGTCGGCGTTTTCGCGCACGCCAAGCAGTGACTCGATCGCACGCCGCGCACGCCGGGAGCTGGGCGAATCCCCCGCGACGAACAGACGTACGCGCAGCGAATCGCGCGTCTTTTCATCGTTCATCCCGCTGTCTTCGGGCTCGACTTCGTTCATCGTGACGACTCATCGGAAAGACGGTGGTCGTTGGCGTCCGCACCGCGGCTGCGCAACAACTGGCCGCGATCGTCGGCACGCCGTTGGACATGGTCGCGCTTCTGGCGCTCGAGCTGTTCGAGTTCGGAGCGCTGCTGCTCGAGCTGGCTGCTCAACGTCGCGATCTGTTCCTGGGTCTGTTGGATATGCGTGTACATGCGCTGCCGGTCGCGCTCGTAGGCCTGCTGCTCCTGACGCCGGGCCGCCTCCGACTCCTGCTCCTGACGCAGCCGCGCGGACCCCATCAACATCTCGCCGCTTGCGATATAGACATCGGCCAGCTCCGGCCCGTCATCGGCGAGCGTGAGTTCGCGCATCTGGTTCGAATGATTGATACCGCGGGCCTTGATCACCGACAGCGCACGGTTGCGCTCGCCTTCGTCGACGCGATAGCTCACCCCCACCCACACATCCACGATGTTGGCCAGATGGCTTTCCATGTCGACCACAAATGTCTGCTCCGAGGACAGCGCGGTGAGATAGAGCGTGATTCCGCTCGCCTTGGCCAGATCCAGCAGCCGGTCCGAAACATCCACGGCCATGTCCAGGCCACCGGACTTCACCAGGGCCGAAATGGGGTCGATGACCACGTGGTCGGGTGCGAACTCGCGGATCGCGTGATGGATATCGATATAGTGGGCTTCCGCGCTGGTGGCCCCGGCAAGCACCCCGTGCATCTGCAGCAGACCGCTCTCCACGTACGGCCGCAGATCGATGCTGACCGACTTGAGATCCTCGACGATCTGCTCGCCGGCTTCATCGAAGCTGATATAGAGAACGCGCTCGCCTTTTTTGGCCATCTGGCGGGCAAAACAGGCGGCGAGGCTGGTTTTGGCCGCCCCCGGCGGGCCCGACACAAGCACGCTGCTGCCGCGGATCAGCCCGCCTCGAAGCATGGTGTCGAGCCGCTCGATACCGCTGGCGATACGCTCTTCGAAAACCTTGGCGGTCAGCGGATGATTTTCCCGCTCGGCCACCAGTACGCCGCTGTTGCGAATCACGAACGGCATCTCGGCGCCGCTGCTTTCACCGCCGCGCAGTTTCACCACGCGCAGGGTGCGCGCGAACGTGCGCTTGTGCGGAATGTTGCGCAGACGAATCACGCAGTCGGCGACGTAGGGCATGTCGCGAAAATGGGTCGTGCCCGTGCTGTCGTACTCGTCGAGCTTGGCGGTCATGATCACCGCAACGCCGCAGTCGGTAAGCCAATGCTTGAGGCGAAACAGCTCGCGCATCGCCGCGACGCGATCGCCCAGCGTACCCAGCAGCGCGTCGAGGCCGTCGATCAGTACCCAACGCGCGCCGGTCTGCTGGATCTTGGCCTGGATCGACGCCAGCAGCCCGGAAATATCGAATGCTCCGGCGTTCTGGAACTCGTCCTCGACCCGCGCCGACATCAGGTGAATACTGTCGGCCGCTGCCTCGGCGAAGCCCCACTCGAAAGACAAGTGATTCTCGATCAGCTCGTCAGGGCCTTCTTCGAAGCCCACCACGATTCCAGGCCGTCCCGCATGGGCGTTGTGAACCAGTATTTCCAACGCGAGCACGGTCTTGCCCACGCCGGTGCCGCCATACACCAGGGTCAAACGACGGTCGGGCAGGCCGCCACCGAGCAGGGCATCCAGCCCCTCTACCCCGGTCGGCAAACGGGACGTGGCAGACACTTCTGGCATGGACAAAGGGCCTATTCCTCGAGTACGGACGACGGATCGTTTGTCAGATTGCCGGTTTCACCATCCACGGGCAACAAGTCGTGGTTGTAGAGCAGCCACTCAAGATCCCCTGCTGCGAGCGGCAGGCTGTAGAGATAGCCTTGCGCCTCTTCACAGTGCCAGTGGCGCAACCATTTGCGCTGCGCCGGCGTTTCCACGCCTTCCGCGGTCACCCGGATATCCAGGCTGCGCGCCATCGCCACGATCGTGCGCGTGATGGTCAGGTCGCCCTTTTCGGCAGGGATGCCGTCGACGAAGGACTTGTCCACTTTGAGATAGGTGATTGGAAACTGGCGTAGATAGCTCAGCGACGAGTAGCCGGTCCCGAAGTCGTCGAGCGCCACCGCCACCCCCAGGGCCTGCAGCGCATGGAGCGTGTCCAGGGTGGCGCCGGCCTGTTCCATGAGCACGGTTTCGGTTATTTCGAGCTCGAGATGACGACCCGCCAGTCCGGTCTCGTCGAGCACGGCCGCGATCTGCTCCACCAGATCAGTTTGGCGAAACTGGCGCGCGGAAAGGTTTACCGCCACGCGCAGATGATCGTAGCCCCGCTCGTGCAGGCGCTGCAGCTCATGACAAGCCTCGCGCAGTACCCACTGGCCAATTTCGACAATGAGACCGATCTCCTCGGCAATCGGTATGAAGTCCGCGGGCGAAACCATGCCCAGTTCGGCGTTCTGCCAGCGAAGCAATGCCTCGATACCGGTCACCGCTCCCGTGTCCACATCCACGAAAGGCTGGTAGTAGACATGGAACTCGCGGCGTTCGAGCGCCCGGTGCAGGTTATTGCGCAGCTGCAGCATCCAGTGCGCGTTGGCATCCATTTCGGGGCGATAGAACACATAGCGTCCATGCCCCTGACGCTTGGCCCGATACATCGCAAGATCGGCGTTGCGCAAAAGGGTGTGCAGATCCCGACTGTCGTCGGGGTAACAGCTGATCCCGATACTGGCGGTCGTGAACACGGCCTGGTCGTTGAGCGTGAGCGGCACCCGCAGCATTTCCTGAATCCGGGTGGCCACCTGTGCCGCATCCTCCGGTCTGGCGATCGAATCGAGCAGAATGACGAATTCATCACCGCCCTGACGCGCGACCACATCGCTGGCGCCCACCGCGGCGCGCAGGCGTTCTGCCACATGGCACAGCAGCTCGTCGCCAACCGCATGGCCCAGCGAGTCGTTGACCGCCTTGAAGCCGTCAAGGTCGAGAAACATCAGCGCCAGATGGCGCCCGTCGCGTTCGACTTCGATACGCGCCAGCTCGGCACGTTTTTCGATCAGCGTTCGGTTGGCCAGCCCGGTCAGCGTATCGTAATGGGCCAGATAATCGATGCGCGCCTCGTAGGCCTCCTTCACGGACAGGTCGCGAAAGATCACCACGAATCGGGCCGTATCCTCACCGCTGCCCGGCAGCAGCGCCGTGATCTTGACGTATGCGGGATACGGTTCACCGTCGCGACGCCGACAGCGCACCTCGCCACTCCATCGCTGGCCAGGCTCGAGCCGTTCGACCAGACCGCGCGCGAACGCCTGCGCCTCGTCTGTTTCGCCAAGCTGGATGGGTGCGCCCAACGCCTCGACATCGTCGTAGCCGGTGATCCGGCTGTAGGCCGGGTTCAGCGCACGAATGCGTGCCTCGGCGTCGAGCAGAACCGCCGCCTCCTCGATGTGATCCAGCGCCGCCTGGGCGATGCCCGCACCGTCTGCGAGCGTCACGCTCGAACGCAGCACCAGGCTCGCGATTTGACCATGGGCGGGATGATCGAACACATGCCCGGCCATCTGTGCGCTGAACACGAAGCCGTCGTGATGCCGCAACATCACGTCGACCGCCGTGCATGCATCGCCGGTCATGCGGGAAAGCGTGTCGCCGGCGCGTTGCAACCACTCCTCGCCGGCCACTTCTGCCAGCTGTTGACGCGTTCGCCCCAGCAAGCGGCAGGCCGAGTCGTTGGCCTCGATAATCTCACCGGCCATCTTCGCGAGCACGAGCGCAGCCGGGCTGTGCCCGGCGAGATAATGAAAATCGCTCATGCGCTCCCCGCTCAGCTGTCGCATAGAATGTCGGTCGCAGCGGGTCGTTGCCGGTACCGCCTTTATCTGCCTTCCCATGCGCCCGGCGTCGAGCCCGACGTAGGCCGGCTTGTTTTAAAAACAGCTTACTCGCGTTGTAACGATCCCGGCTACGCCGATCGGATCAACCCGGCATCAGAATCTTCTGTCTGGGTTGCTAACACGCCCATACGCAAGCGTTGGCGCCGCGTCCAGCGGCCGCCAAGCCGCTGGACGGAACCACGGGCAGGCGGCGTCGTCTATTTTCGATGGTGTAGAGAACAGCCGACGCAGCCGGCTGTTCTCGTGCCGGGCTAACAGGCCCGAACCGATTGCAGCCGGTGCCGCGTGAGCGTAACGCCAGCCAGCCACAGCGGCGTACCGGCACCGGCCGCGGCGCGATTATCCGAGCCGTTCAATCACCGCATCGGTAAAGCGCTCGGTGGTGGCATTGCCGCCCAGGTCGGGCGTGACGCGATCGTGCTCGGCAACCACCGAGCGCACGGCGCGGCGCAGCCGGTTGGCGTTCTCGGCCTGGTCTACGTGTTCGAGCATGAGCGCGGCGGCGAGAATGACGGACGTCGGATTGGCAATACCCTTCCCCGCGATATCCGGCGCACTGCCGTGCACGGCTTCGAACATGGCACAGGTTTCACCGATATTCGCGCCGGGCGCGAGCCCGAGCCCGCCGATCAGACCGGCACACAGGTCGGAGAGAATATCGCCGAACAGATTGGTGGTGACGATGACGTCGAAGCGCTCGGGGTGCATGACCAACTTCATCGCACAGGCGTCGACGATCACCTCGTCGTGTTCGATATCGTCGTATTCCTCCGATATCTGGCGCCCCACCTCCAGAAACAGCCCGGAGGTCGATTTCATGATGTTGGCCTTGTGCGCCAGCGTGACCTTGCGACGGCCGCGCGCCCGCGCCATATCGAAGGCGAAGCGAATGATGCGCTCGCATTCGGAGCGGGTGATCACCGACAGCGCCTCGGCACGGTTGCCGTCTTCCGAGACCTTCTGGCCCTGACCGGAATACATGCCGCCGGTGTTCTCGCGCACGGTGATGATATCGAGGTTGTTGTAGCGCGACTGCGTACCGGGCATCGACAGCGTGGGCCGAACGTTGGCATACAGGTCGAAATGCTTGCGCATGGCCACATTGACCGAGCGATAGCCCTTGCCGGAGGGGGTGGTGACCGGGCCCTTGAGCACCAGGCCGGTGCGTTCGATCGATTTCAGCGCCGACTCCGGCATCACGTCGGACTCGCCCGCGTCGAGCGCCGCCTGGCCCACGATGACTTCCTCGTACTCGAACCCGGTATCCAGGCGGTCGAGTACCCGCAGCGCGGCATTGACGATATCCGGGCCGATACCGTCGCCCTTGATGACTGTGACCGGCGTTTTGCTCATGGCGAATCCTCTAAGCTTGGAAAATATCGGGGCGCGGCCCATAGCTGTGGACTCGGGCTCCTGCTGACCTCATCCTAGCACCGCATCGCCGTCGGGCACGGCCACGTAATGACTGGCACCCGTACGCAGCGCGCGGCAGAATTGCGTCGTATGGCGCGCCACGGCGCGCAATTCGATTACCAACACGAGCCGACCATGCGCTTGAACGCGACTTCTCATATTCGTCTGCTGCTTTGTACGCTCGTGCTGCTCGCGCTCGTGGCGCCGGCCGTGGCCCTGGCCCAGGACGAATTCGACGACGACTTCAAACCGCCGGTCGATCTGGTGGTGGTCATGAAGGCCAACCGGGTGATGTATCTCTACGCCAACGGCGAGATGGTCGAGCAGTTCCCCATCGCCCTCGGCAAGAACCCGATCGGCACCAAGCGCAAGCGCGGCGACAACCGCACGCCCGAAGGGCTGTATTACCTGGACTGGCGCAATCCGGACAGCATCTTTCACCGCTCGATCCATATCTCCTACCCGAACGCGCGCGATCGCGAGGACGCCGACGCCCGCGGCGTGGACCCCGGCGATCTGATCATGATCCACGGCCAGCCGGACTATGACGATCGCGAGCGCGAAGGCGACTGGACCAACGGCTGTATCGCCGTATCCAATCAGGCGATCGATACGATCTGGGACCGCGTCTACGACGGCACCCGTATTCATATCTATCCGTAGCCGGATTGAACGCGCTGGTCGATCCCGCCCGCAGCCACGCATGACCCCGCATCAGCCGCGCACGCCGAGCAGCCTGCCCGCGCACAAGCACCGGGCACTGCAACGCGCCCTGCGTATCGAATGGCTGACCCTGATACTGCGTATCAGCGTGGTCGCCGCGCTCTACGCGGCCTTGGGCACGGCCCAGGCGCTGACCGCGATCTGGCTGAAAAGCCTGTGGGCGCTGTTGCCACCGCTCGCTTTTATTGTCGCCTGCCGAGTCGAGAACCTGCGGCCGACGCCACGCTTTCCCTACGGTTTCTATCGTGCCGGCACCATTGCATTCCTGAGCGGCGCCCTGGCCCTTTCGGCGATGGGCCTGTATCTGCTTTATGTCGCGCTGCGCGGCCTGATCGTGCTCAAGCATCCGGCATTAGGCACGCTTTGGTCACAGCCATTGCTGGACTGGCCGGGCTGGCCGGTACTCGCCGCACTGGCCTACAGCCTGCTTGTGCCGATCATCGCCGGACGTTCGCGCCAGCGCCTGGCGATCGACCTGCACGACAAGGGCCTCTACGCCGACGCCACCATGGGCCGCGCAAGCTGGCTGGCCGGGGGTGCCGCCATCGTCGGCGTACTCGGCATCGGGCTGGGGCTGTGGTGGGCCGACTTTATCGCCACCCTGGCGATCGGCGCCGATATCCTGCGCCATGGCGCGCGCCATCTTTACACTGCGGTATGCGACCTCATCGACGAGGTGCCGCGCGAACTCGGCAGCAGCCGGGTCGACCCGCTCGGCGGACGGATTCGGGATCGGCTTACCCGCCTGGCCTGGGTCAGCGATGCCCGCGTGCGGCTACGAGAAGAAGGCCGGCGTCTGACCGGTATTGCCTTCGTCTGCCCGCACGCGGATACGCCGTCGCTGGTCGCCCAGCTGGCCGAGGCGAGGGCCGATATCGAAGCCATGGACTGGCGCCTGCTCGATTTCGAACTGGTGCCGGTCACCAGCGCACGCTGTGCGGATGCGATACGCACACCGCGCTGAGGCCGCGGCGGCTCGGGCAGCTCTGCACAACCTGTGACGGTCGCGCCGTGTACTTTGCGCGTGATTGACAGACAAGTGAGAGCGTAGCGTGCCCAAGCCCATAAGCAAGTTGCACGGTAGCGAACACTGAGGCCGATCAAGCGCGCGCAAAGCCCTGGCCGCTCAGCGGTTCTGACCTGCCAATAAGGCAGACGCTGGACCTGGGCGCCTTGCCGCAGCATCTGTGCGGACTCGAACGCGACCCGCGAGAGGTTATGCGCAAGCTTGCCTCGGTAACCCGCGGCGCTCGTGCAGACCGGTCGCGGGCGCTATCATGCGCATCGTTTTGCTCAAGGAATTTGGCGTGCCCCCTGTAAAGATGAGTCGGATGCTGGCCACCCGCCTGCTCTTCGAAGCCCAGAAACAGCCGGATGCCGAGGTGTGCGGCTTTCTCAGCCAGCGCGACGGCATACCCTATGAAATCTACCCGGTCGCCAACGTCGCGGCCGACCCGGCACGGCGTTTCGAGATGGACCCGGCCGGCCAGATCGCCGCGCTTAGAAACATGCGCGATCGCGGCGAGGACATGCTGGCAATCTACCATTCCCACCCCAGCGCGCCGCCCGAGCCCTCGGTCCACGACGTGGAAGGCCTGGGCTACCCGGAGGCGCTGTATCTGATCATCTCGCTTAACATCAAGGGCGTGCTGGAAATGCGCGCCTGGCAGCGCGAAGACGATGCCATGCACGAGCGCGTGCTCACGATTCTGGACTGATCGACAAGCCGAACGCGCCGCCCCGCTTTAAGCTGTCGGTCAGCCGCCGCGCTTTTTTGTAGAATCGCGGGCTGATTCGCTCATCGACCCAACCGGCCTTCGCCCATGCGTCTATCCGCCTTTGCCCTGTCCACCACCAAGGAAACCCCGGCCGATGCCGAGATCGTGTCGCATCAGCTGATGCTGCGTGCCGGCATGATCCGCAAGCTCGGTGCCGGCCTGTATACCTGGACGCCGCTCGGTATCCGCGTATTGCGCAAGGTGGAAAATATCGTGCGCGAGGAGATGGACGCGGCCGGCGCGCTGGAAGTGCTCATGCCGGCGGTCCAGCCCGCGGAACTCTGGCAGCAGAGCGGCCGCTGGGATGCCATGGGCGACCTCATGCTGCGCATGACCGATCGTGCCGAGCGCCAGTACTGCTTCGGGCCGACCCACGAAGAAGTGATCACCGACTACGCCAAGCGCGATATCAGCAGCTACAAGCAGCTGCCGGTCAACTTCTACCAGATCCAGACCAAGTTCCGCGACGAAATACGGCCACGCTTCGGCCTGATGCGCGCCCGCGAATTCATCATGAAGGACGCCTACTCCTTTCATATGAACGAGGCCGATCTGGATCGCGAATATCAGGTCATGCGCGCGGCCTATGCGCGGATACTCGATCGCATCGGGCTCGACTATCGCATCGTGGCCGCCGATTCGGGCGCCATCGGCGGCGCCAAGTCCGAAGAATTCCATGTCCTGGCCCAGGCCGGCGAAGACGAGCTTGCGGTCGCCGAAAACGGGGCCTATGCCGCCAATATCGAAGCCGCCACCACCCGCGCGAGCGATACGCCGCGCCCGGCCCCGGCCGGCGAGCTGCGCAAGGTCGACACCCCCGGAGTCGCCACCATCGCCGACCTGTGTACGGCCCTCGACCTGCCCGCCGAAGCCACCGCCAAGGCGATCGTGGTTATGGGCGAGGACGATAAACCGGTGTTGCTGGTGCTGCGCGGTGACCACAGCCTCAACGAGATCAAGGCCGAAGGCATCGACGGCATCGCCACCCCGCTGCAGTTCGCCGACGAAGCGATCATTCGCGAACACTTCGGCGCCGGCCCGGGCTCGCTTGGCCCGGTGAACGTCAACCTGCGCGTGATCGCCGACTACGGCGTGCAGAACGCGGCCGACATGGCGGTGGGCGCGAACTACGACGGCGCCCACTTCGTTAACTTCAACTGGGGCCGCGATGCCGTCGAGCCGGAGTTTGCCGACCTGCGCAACGTGGTCGCCGGCGACCCCAGCCCGGACGGCTCACCGCTATCGATTCTGCGCGGCATCGAAGTCGGCCATGTATTCCAGCTCGGCGACAAGTACAGCCGCGCGCTAGAGCTGAGCGTGCTGGACGAAAACGGCAAGTCGATCACCCCGCAGATGGGCTGCTACGGCTTTGGCGTATCGCGGATTGTCGCCGCTGCCATCGAACAGTGCTTCGACAACGCCGGTATCTGCTGGCCGACCGCTATCGCGCCCTTCGAGCTTGTGATCATTCCGATCAAGGCCGACAAGTCCGCGGCGGTACGCGAGGCCTGTGAAAAACTCTATGCCGAATGCCGTCAGCTGGGTATCGACGTGGCCCTGGACGACCGCGGCCTGCGTCCGGGTCCGATGTTCGCGGACGCCGAGCTCATCGGCATCCCCCATCGCGTGGTGGTATCCGATCGCGGTATTGAAGCCGGCACGCTCGAATACAAGGGGCGTCGAGACAGCGACAACAGCGAAATTGAATACAGCGTGGAAGCCCTGCGGCAAAAGTTGGGCCGCTAGGTGTGTAAACCCACCAGGTTGTT
>NZ_APNL01000027.1:0-29787 GCF_040361435.1 Salinisphaera sp. C84B14
CGGCGTCGTGACCAAGATTACGGAATAAACATGGCCGCAAGTCAGAACATTCGTATCCGTCTCAAGGCCTTCGATCATCGTTTGATCGACAAGTCGGCCCGCGAGATCGTGGAAACCGCCAAGCGCACGGGTGCGCAGGTGCATGGCCCGATCCCGCTGCCGACCCGCAAGGAGCGCTACACGATCCTGATCTCGCCGCACGTCAACAAGGACGCGCGGGACCAGTACGAGATCCGTACGCACAAGCGTATGATGGATATCGTGGAGCCCACGGAGAAGACCGTGGACGCGCTTATGAAGCTGGATCTTGCTGCGGGCGTCGACGTCCAAATTAAATTGCAGTAAGACCGAGACAAATCGGTTGCGGTCTGGTATAGTCCGCGGCCCTGGCGAACGAAGCCCGCATCACGCGGGCTTCGTTTACTGGATGCAACCAAACTTGAACTGTCGCCCCCTCTAGCGAGTGGCGATAAGCGAGAAGGTACTTAACACATGGCTATTGGATTGGTAGGTCGCAAGCGCGGCATGTCTCGCGTTTTCGACGAAAACGGCGTGTCCGTTCCGGTAACGGTCGTCGAGGTCGAGCCGAATCGCGTTGTCCAGATGAAGGACGGCGACAGTGACGGTTATCGCGCGGTACAGGTCACCACGGGCACGCGGCGTGCAAGTCGCGTAACCAAGGCGGCGGCAGGTCACTTCAAGAAGGCCGGCGTCGAAGCGGGCCGTGGCCTGTGGGAATTCCGCGTTGAGGGTGACTGGCCGACGGTGCCGGTTGAAGCGCCGCAGCCGGCCGCAGAAGGCGAAGAGCCGGCCGAGGCGGAGCAGGTGGAGCTGGCCGTGGGTGGCGAGCTGACGGTTTCGCTGTTTGCGGAAGGTCAGATCGTCGACGTGGTTGGTCGTTCGATCGGTAAGGGTTATGGCGGCGTGATCAAGCGTCATAACTTCCGTTCGCAGCGCATGTCGCATGGTAACTCGAAGGCGCATCGTGCGCCGGGTTCCATCGGTCAGAACCAGTCGCCCGGACACGTGTTCAAGGGCAAGAAAATGGCCGGTCAGCTGGGTAACGCGCGCACCACGGTACAGAACCTTCGGGTTGTACGTGTGGATGCCGAGCGCAACCTGATCCTGATCGAGGGCGGCGTTCCGGGCGCGAAGGGCGGTGACGTGGTCATCAGTCCCGCGGTCAAGAAGGCCGGCTAGGCCCGACTTTTACGACAGGCATAAGTCATGGAACTTAATTTGGCAGCAGGCGGCAAGACGGTATCGGTTTCCGACGCTATCTTCGCGCGCCCGTTTAACAAGGATCTGGTTCATCAGATCGTCACGGCCTACCTCGCCGGTTCGCGTGCTGGCACCAAGGCGCAGAAAAACCGTGCCGCGGTCAGCGGTGGCGGCAAGAAGCCCTGGCGCCAGAAAGGCACCGGGCGTGCCCGTGCCGGCACGATTCGTAGTCCGATCTGGACCGGCGGCGGCGTGACCTTTGCGGCGACCCCGCGTGATTATGCGCAGAAGGTCAACCGCAAGATGTATCGAGCTGGCATGAGCGCGATCGTCTCCGAGCTGCTGCGCCAGGATCGTCTTGCGGTCATCGAGGCGCCGGCGCTGGAGGCTCGTAGCACGAAGGGTCTGATCAAGGCTCTGGCAGATCAGGATTGCGAGCCGCGCGGTCTCATCGTCGTCTCGGAAGTCGACGACAAGCTGGGCTATTCGGCCAACAACGTCGTCGGGCTGGATGTAGTCGCGGTAAACGCGCTGGATCCGGTGGTTCTGGTCGGTGCCGAAAAAGTGCTCATCACGGAAGAGGCGCTGCGCGCCCTTGAAGGTTGGCTGCAATGAACCAGGAACGCATTTTCCAGATTCTGCGCGCGCCCCATATCTCTGAAAAGAGCACGGTGGTCGCGGACGCACATAATCAGGTGGTCTTCGAAGTCGCAAAGACGGCGACGAAGCCCGAGATCAAGGCAGCGGTCGCCGCGCTGTTCGACGTCAAGGTCGAAGGCGTGACGACGGTCAATGCCAAGCCGAAGCTGAAACGGTTTCGCGGTCGGCCCGGCGTGCGCAGTGGCTGGAAGAAGGCCTACGTCACGTTGGCTCAGGGCGAGGAAATCGATTTCCTCGACGGCGCCACCCAGTAAGCGCTCGTAGCAAGCGCCAAAAGGTAAGAAACTATGGCACTCAAGAAAGCCAAGCCGACATCCGCGGGTCGTCGCTTTGTCGTCAGCGTCAAGGATGCGACGCTGCATAACGGCAAGCCCGAGTCGTCGCTTGTCGTCAAGAAGCATAAGCAGGGCGGTCGTAACAACAACGGTCGCATCACCGTTCGGCATCGTGGTGGCGGCCATCGTCAGCATTATCGTCTGGTCGATTTCAAGCGCGACAAGGACGGCGTGCCGGCCAAGGTCGAGCGCCTCGAATACGACCCGAACCGTAGCGCGAACATCGCGCTGCTGTGCTACGCGGATGGCGAGCGTCGCTACATTATCGCGCCGCGCGGCGTGACGGTGGATACCAAGATCATGTCGGGTCCGCAGTCGCCGATCCGCCCGGGCAATGCTTTGCCGCTGGCAAGCATTCCGGTGGGCACGACGGTGCACTGCGTTGAAATGCGCCCCGGCAAGGGTGCGCAGCTCGGCCGCAGCGCCGGCGCTGCCGTGCAGGTTGCTGCGCGTGCCGGCGAATATGCCGTTCTTCGCTTGAAGTCCGGCGAGACGCGACGTGTGCACATCAACTGCCGGGCCACGGTTGGCGAAGTCGGCAACTACGAGCACAGCCTGCGTCAGCTCGGCAAGGCCGGCGCCACGCGCTGGCGTGGTCGTCGCCCGACCGTACGCGGCGTGGCGATGAACCCGGTGGATCACCCGCATGGTGGTGGTGAAGGCCGGACCAGTGGCGGTCGTCATCCGACCAGCCCCTGGGGTTGGAAGACCAAGGGTTTCAAGACGCGTGCTAACAAGCGCACCGACGGCATGATTGTTCGTCGCAGCGTCAAGCGTAAGAAGCGGTAAGCCGCGTTTTATAAAGGCACAGGAATAGCTATGCCCCGTTCAATCAAGAAAGGCCCGTTCGTCGACCTGCATCTCGCCGCCAAGGTGGAAGCAGCCGCGAACAGCAGCACCAAGCGGCCGATCAAAACCTGGTCGCGTCGCTCGATGGTGACGCCCGACATGATCGGCTTGACGATTGCCGTGCATAACGGTCGTCAGCACGTGCCGGTGTTCGTGTCGGAAAACATGGTCGGCCACAAGCTTGGCGAGTTTTCCCCGACGCGGACCTTCAAGGGTCACCTGGGCGACCGCAAGGGTTAAGGCGAGGACTTATTAATATGGAATCGTTCGCCAAACTTCGTTTCGCGCGTATCTCGCCGCAGAAAGTTCGTCTTGTTGCCGATGAGGTGCGGGGCATGCCGGTCGAGCGTGCGCTGGAAACGCTGCAGTTTTCGAGCAAGAAAGCGGCGCATATCGTGCGCAAGGTGCTCGAGTCGGCAGTTGCCAACGCCGAGCACAATGAAGGCGCCGATATCGACGAGCTCAAGGTATCCACGATCATGGTTGACGAAGGTCCGACCATGAAACGGATGAAGCCTCGAGCCCGCGGTCGCGCCGATCGGATTTTCAAGCGTACGAGTCACGTGACGATTCGCGTCGCAGACAAGTAAACGGATAAAGATATGGGTCATAAAGTACATCCTGTCGGTTTCCGTCTCGGTATTACCTCCGAGTGGAGCTCGCGCTGGTATGCAGAGAACGCCGGCTATCGCGACGCGCTGAATACGGATCTGGAGATTCGTGATTTCATTCGCGAAAAGCTGGCGCATGCCTCGGTCAGCCGTATTCAGATCGATCGTCCGGCGCGTAGTGCGCGGATCACGCTGCATACGGCGCGTCCGGGCATCGTCATCGGCAAGAAGGGCGAGGATATCGACAAGCTGCGTTCGGAAGTGTCCGAGCGCATGGGCGTGCCCGTGCATCTGTCGGTCGAAGAGATTCGCCGTCCGGAGCTCGACGCCCTGCTCGTGGCCCAGAATATCGCCCAGCAGCTCGAGCGCCGCATCATGTTCCGTCGCGCGATGAAGCGCGCGGTGGGCAACGCGATGCGCCTGGGTGCGGGCGGTATCCGCGTTAACGTCGCCGGCCGTCTCAACGGTGCCGAAATCGCGCGTACGGAATGGTATCGCGACGGCCGCGTGCCGCTGCATACGCTGCGTGCCGACATCGACTACGGCCTGGCTGAAGCCAAGACCACCTACGGCGTTCTCGGCGTCAAGGTCTGGATCTTCAAGGGCGAAGTGTTCGACACCGATCCCAAGATCGAAGAAAAGCCCGCCGATACCGGCGCGGCCGCGGGGTAAACAACCATGTTGCAACCGAAACGAGTCAAGTTCCGCAAGGTTCAGAAAGGCCGCAACCGTGGTCTGGCCCAGCGCGGTAATGCCGTGAGCTTCGGCGAGTACGGCCTGAAGGCGGTCGAACGTGGTCGCCTGACCGCACGCCAGATCGAAGCGGCGCGTCGTGCCATGACCCGTCACATCAAGCGTGGCGGCAAGACCTGGATTCGCGTGTTTCCCGACAAGCCGGTTACCAAGAAGCCCATCGAGGTTCGTATGGGTAAGGGCAAGGGCAACGTCGAGTTCTGGGTGGCCAAGGTGCAGCCCGGCTCCATGCTTTACGAAATGGAAGGCGTGAGCCGCGAAGTCGCCCAGGAAGCCTTCCGCCTGGCGGCGTCGAAGCTGCCGGTGAAGACGGCCTTTGTCGAACGCAAGATTCTGTAGAGGCGAAGATGAAAGCGAAAGAACTGCGCGAGAAATCGCCTGAAGATCTAGAAAAGGAATTGCTCTCGCTGCGTCGCGAGCAGTTCAACCTGCGCATGCAGCAGGCCACGGGCCAGCTGTCGCAGACCCATCAGTTCGGCGTCATTCGTCGTGACATCGCGCGCATCAAGACCGTGCTGCGCGAAGCCGGCAAATAGGAACAGTTGAGCCATGAGCGAAACGAGCGAAAACAACAGCACCGCCGCCGAGCAGGACAAGCGTCAGCGCGTTCTGGCCGGCAAGGTCGTGAGTAACGCGATGGACAAGACCATTGTCGTGCTCATCGAGCGGCGCACGCAGCACCCGCTGTACGGCAAGTACATCCGTCGGAGTACGCGTCTCAAGGCGCACGATCCGGAGAATACTTGCCAGGTGGGCGATTTCGTTGAAATCGCTGAGGGTCGCCCGGTGTCCCGCCGCAAGGCGTGGTCGCTGCGGCGCGTGGTCGAGAAGGCCGGCGAATTCGATACCGCAGGATAAACGACAGCCATGATCCAGACAGAATCGGTACTCAATGCCGCCGATAACAGCGGCGCGCGCCGCGTCCAGTGCATCAAGGTGCTGGGCGGCTCGCATCGTCGTTACGCGCGCGTTGGCGACATCATCAAGGTCAGCGTCAAGGACGCGATCCCGCGTGGTCGTGTCAAGAAAGGCGAAGTGATGAACGCGGTGGTCGTGCGTACACGTCACGGTGTCCGTCGCAACGACGGATCGCTGATCCGCTTCGACAACAACGCCGCCGTGCTGCTCAACAACAACAACGAGCCGATCGGCACCCGTATTTTCGGGCCGGTCACGCGCGAGCTGCGTGAGAAGTTCATGCGCATCATCTCGCTTGCGCCGGAGGTTCTATGAGCTCCAGAAAGATTCGTAGCGGTGACGAAGTCATCGTGATCAGCGGCAAGGATCGCGGTCGTCGCGGCACGGTCAACCGTGTACTCGAGGACAAGGTCGTTGTCGAAGGCATCAACATTGCGAAAAAGCATGTCCGTGCGGACCCGAATCAGGGCATCCAGGGCGGCATCGAAGAGCGGGAAATGCCGCTGCATGTTTCGAACGTGATGCTGTACAACCCGGACACCCAGAAGGGCGAACGGGTCGGTTTCAAGTGGCTGGGCGAAGGTTCGGATCGGCGCAAGGTCCGTATCTACAAATCGTCCGGCGAAGTGGTCGACGCGTAGGTGAACGACATGGAAAACGCCATGGAAAATACGAGCAAACATCCCGCGCGCTTGAAATCGGTGTATGCCGATCAAATCGTACCCAAGCTGATGGAGCAATTTGGCTTCAGCAGCCCGATGGCGGCGCCGCGTGTCACCAAGATCACGCTCAATATGGGTGTGGGCGAAGCGGTGTCCGATCGCAAGGTGATCGAGTCGGCGATGGCTGATATGGCCAAGATCGCCGGCCAGAAGCCGGTGATGACCCGGGCACGCAAGTCGGTGGCCGGTTTCAAGATCCGCGAGGGTTGGCCGATCGGCTGCAAGGTGACGCTGCGTCGCACCCAGATGTACGAGTTTCTGGATCGGCTGGTGAACGTATCGCTGCCGCGTATCCGTGACTTTCGTGGGTTGAATCCGCGCGCGTTCGACGGGCGTGGCAACTATAGCCTCGGTATCCGTGAGCAGATCGTGTTCCCGGAAATCGATTACGACCGGGTCGATGCGCTTCGCGGTATGGATATCGTGATCTCGACCTCGGCCAAGAACGACGAAGAGGGGCGCGCGCTGCTGGACGGGTTCAATTTCCCGTTCCGCAAGTAACCGGCCCCGGAGACCCCAAGTATGGCAAAGAAAAGCATGATCGCCCGCGATCGCAAGCGCATGAAGCTGGTGGCGAAATACGCCGAAAAGCGCGCCGCGATCAAGGAACGTATCAACGACCCGGAGGCGACGCCTGAAGAGCGTTTTGCCGCTGCGCAGGAACTGCAGGCGCTGCCGCGCGATGCCAGCCCGACACGGGTGACGCGTCGTTGTCAGGCGACCGGTCGTCCGCGCGGTGTTTACCGCAAGTTCGGGCTCTCGCGTAACAAATTGCGGGAAGCCGCAATGCGCGGTGAAGTGCCCGGTCTCGTTATGTCCTCCTGGTAGGCCACAGAAAAGGTATCGGTACGCATGAGTATGACTGACCCCATCGCCGACATGTTGACCCGTATCCGTAACGGGCAGTCGGCAGATAAGGAAAGCGTCGAAATGCCCTCGTCCAAGCTGAAACTGGCGATTGCCCAGGTGCTGCAGGACGAAGGCTACATCTCCGGATTCGAAACCGTCGACCTGGACGGCAAGCCGCGTTTGCGCGTGGCGCTCAAGTACTTCCAGGGCCACGGCGTGATCGAGCACATCGAGCGGGTGTCCAAGCCCGGTCTGCGCGTCTATCGGGGCAAGAAGGAAGTGCCCACGGTTGTCGGTGGCCTCGGTATCTCGATCGTGTCCACGTCGCAGGGCGTGATGACCGACCGTGCGGCCCGTGAGGCTGGTCATGGCGGCGAGATTCTCTGCTACGTGTCGTAAGGCACGTCGAGCAACGCACAGGAAGTTCGAATATGTCCAGAGTAGCTAAAGCCCCGGTGAGCTTGCCCAGCGGCGTTGAGTGCAACGTCGCCGAGCGCGACGTGCGGGTGAAGGGCAAGAACGGCGAACTCAGCTTTCGACTGCCGGACGGCGTCGATGTCGAGGTCGCCGACGGTGCCGCCACTGCCAAGCCCACCGGCCGCAAGCCGAATATGGCAATGGCCGGAACGGTGCGTGCGACGGTCGCGAACATGGTTAAAGGCGTCAGCGAAGGCTTCGAGCGCAAGCTCGAGCTGGTGGGCGTGGGCTATCGTGCCCAGGCCCAGGGCGACACCCTGAACCTGTCGCTGGGCCTGTCGCATCCGGTGGCTTACAAAATGCCGCAGGGCGTGACCGTTGCGACGCCGAGCAATACCGAAATCGTGCTTACGGGTGCGGACAAGCAGGTGGTCGGTCAGGCCGCCGCCGAGATCCGCAACTACCGTCCGCCGGAGCCCTACAAGGGCAAGGGTATTCGCTACGCCGACGAGCGCGTGGTTCGCAAGGACGCGAAGAAGAAGTAATCAACGGCGCGTTACATTTACCGCCAACAACAGATTCATTACGCCATGCACAAGAAAACGATTTCGCGACTGCGTCGCGCCCGTCGGGGCCGCATGCACATGCGCAACCTGGGCGCGCATCGCCTGTCTGTACACCGTACGCCGCAGCATATTTATGCTCAGATCGTCGCGCCCGACGGTTCGCGTACAATCGCCAGCGCTTCTACGGTCGAAAAGACCCTGCGCGAGGAATGCGGCAAGACCGGAAACTGTGACGCGGCACGCGTCATCGGCCGGACGATCGCCGACCGGGCCAAGGCTGCGGGCGTAGAAGCCGTGGCGTTCGACCGTTCGGGTTTCGCCTATCACGGTCGAGTCAAGGCACTCGCCGACGCCGCACGTGAAAGCGGCCTGCAGTTCTAACGGGATTTTTCGCAATGGCAACACGTAACGAACAACGCACCGAAGGCGATCTGCTCGAGAAGCTGATCACGGTCAATCGCGTGGCCAAGGTGGTCAAGGGCGGCCGCCAGTTTGGCTTTACCGCGCTCACCGTGGTTGGCGACGGCGAAGGTCGTGTCGGCTTCGGCTATGGCAAGGCGCGCGAAGTGCCGCTGGCCATCGCCAAGGCGATGGAAGCGGCGCGCAAGAGCATGATCCGCGTGCAGATCAAGGAAGGCTCGACGTTGCAGCATGCAATCGTCGGTCGCCACGGCGCCACCAAGGTCATCATGCGTCCGGCCTCCGAAGGTACCGGCGTCATCGCCGGTGGCGGCATGCGTGCCGTGTTCGAAGTCGCCGGCGTGAGCAACGTCCTGGCGAAGAGCTACGGCTCGCGTAACCCGATCAACCTCGTACGCGCGACGATCAACGGGCTGCGTGAAATGCATGACCCCGAGTTCATCGCCGCCAAGCGTGGCAAGTCGGTCGAAGAAATCACGGCTTAACGGAGGCGCGGGATGGCCAGCAAAGAAATCACGATCAAACTCATCAAGAGTCCGATCGGCCGAGTCAAGCGTCATCGCGCTTGCGTACGTGGGCTGGGCCTGCGTCGGCTGCATCATCAGGTGACGGTGGCGGATACGCCGGAAAACCGGGGCATGATCAACAAGATCGTCGACATGCTCGCGATCCAGGAGTCCTAGGATGAAACTCAACGATCTACAGCCCAACGAAGGCGCGCGCAAGCTGCGCAAGCGCGTTGGCCGTGGCCCGGGTTCGGACATGGGCAAGACGGCCGGGCGTGGCCACAAGGGCCAGAAGTCGCGCAGCGGTGGTTACACGAAGATGGGTTTCGAAGGCGGCCAGATGCCGCTGCAGCGGCGTGTGCCCAAGCGCGGCTTTCGTAGCCCGGTCAACGCACCGGCCGAGGTGCGCCTGGACAACCTGAACCGTCTCGAAGGCGACGTCGACCTGGCTGCGCTCAAGGCTGCCGGCGTGGTCGCGCGCGAAGCGCGCCGTGCCAAGGTAATCGCCTCGGGCGAGATCACCGTGGCGGTGAACTTGAAGGGCGTCGCTGCAACGGCCGGCGCGGTCAAGGCCATCGAAGCCGCCGGCGGCAGCGTCGCCGAGTAATCATGGCCAAGCGTCCCAACACTGCAGCGCCCGGCGGCTTCAACCCGAATTCGGGAAGCCTAACGGAAGTGCGTCAGCGCCTGCTGTTTCTGGTGGGTGCGCTGATTGTGTTTCGTATCGGCACGTTCATTCCCGTGCCGGGTATCGATCCGGCCCAGTTGGCGCGACTGTTCGAGCAGCAGGCCGGCACCATCCTCGATGTCGGCGTGATGTTCACCGGCGGCGCTCTCAAGCGCCTGTCGATCTTCGCGCTTGGCGTGATGCCGTATATTTCCGCGTCGATCATCATGCAGTTGATGACGGCGACGGTGCCGGCGCTCAAGGAAATCAAGAAGGAAGGCGAGGCCGGTCGTCGCAAGATTACGCAGTACACGCGTTACGGCACGGTCGCGCTTGCATCGTTCCAGTCGATTGGCACCGGTATTGCGCTCTGGAATCAGGGTATAGCCCAGAGCGGTACCAGCGAATTCAGCTTCATCTTCACGACCGCGGTCTGTTTGACCACGGGCGCGATGTTTTTGATGTGGCTGGGCGAACAGGTGACCGAACGCGGCATTGGTAACGGCATCTCGATGCTGATTTTTGCCGCGATCGTGGCCGGGCTGCCTTCTGCCATTGGCGGCACGCTTGATCTGGTGCGCACCGGCGAGCTGAGTATCTTCTTCGTGATTGCCCTGTTCGTGGGTGCGATGGCGGTGCTGGCGTTTGTCGTGTTCGTGGAACGCGCGCAACGTCGTATCCCGGTGCATCATGCGCAGCGCCAGCGCGGACGCAAGATGTATGCGGCCCAGACCCAACATTTGCCGCTCAAGCTGAACATGGCAGGTGTGATTCCGCCGATCTTCGCTTCGAGCATCATCCTGTTCCCGGCCACCGTGGTCCGGTTTCTGGGCGAGGGCGGTTCGGTCGCAAACTGGGTGTCGAATGCGATCGCCCCGGGTCAGCCGCTGTACGTGCTGTTCTACTCGTTGATGATCGTGTTCTTCTGCTTTTTCTATACCGCGCTCGTATTCGATTCGCGGGAAACGGCGGATAACCTCAAGAAGTCCGGTGCATTCATTCCGGGCGTTCGGCCGGGCATTCAGACGGCGAACTATATCGATACCGTTCTGACCCGGTTGACGGTCGCAGGCGCGGTATACGTTACGGCGGTCTGTCTGCTTCCGGAGTTGTTGATTCTTCAGTACAACGTGCCGTTCTATTTCGGCGGTACTTCGTTGCTGATCATCGTGGTGGTTGTCATGGACTTCATGGCACAGCTACAGGCGCACCTGATGTCGCATCAGTACGAAGGGTTGATGAAGAAGAACAACCTGAAGTCTCAGGGGCGCGGCGGTGCCGGCGCCGGCATGCTCCGCTAGCCGGGGCGTTATCAAGCGCAACAACGATTACACCACCGACCGTTAATTACGGCCGGCGAGATGTCAGAGGTAGGACATGAAAGTTAGAGCATCGGTTAAGAAAATTTGCCGCAATTGCAAAGTCATCCGGCGCAACGGCGCCGTGATGGTGATCTGTTCGACCGACCCGCGCCATAAGCAGCGCCAGGGTTAGTCGAGAAACCTTGTAATCACAGACCAGAAAGGCTATATTGGCGGGCTTTTCCACGGTTGAATATTCGCGGGCGCTACAATGCACGCGACAACCATAGCCCGGTAGCTGGGAGATCAATCGAATGGCGCGAATCGCTGGAGTTAACCTCCCGATCAACAAGCATACGGTGGTGGCGTTGACCTCACTTTACGGCGTCGGGTTTACGCGAGCGCGTGAAATCTGTGCGGCGTCGAACGTGGCAACCGACACCAAGGTCAAGGATCTTACCGAGGGTGAGGTCGAGGCGCTGCGTGCTCAGGTTCAGCAGTACACGATCGAAGGCGATCTTCGGCGTGAGATCTCCATGAACATCAAGCGATTGATGGATCTGGGCTGTTATCGCGGCCTGCGTCATCGTCGCGGTCTTCCGGTGCGCGGTCAGCGTACCAAAACCAATTCGCGCACGCGTAAGGGCCCTCGCCGGCCCATTCGCCGCTAGTTCGTTCTCGCACGAGAGTACAGGTAACGCTTTATGGCGACAGGCACGTCTTCTACAGCATCTCGTACGCGCAAAGCGCGCGCACGCCGCAACGTCACCGACGGCATCGCATTCGTGTATGCCACCTTCAACAACACGATCATCACGATCTCCGATCGTCAGGGTAACGTGTTGTCCTGGTGCACTTCGGGTAGCTGTGGCTTCAAGGGCTCGCGAAAGAGCACGCCGTTCGCAGCGCAGGTCGCTGCCGAGCGTGCCGGTGAGGGCGCGGCGCAATACGGCGTCAAGAATCTCGAGGTTCGGGTGAAAGGCCCGGGTCCGGGGCGCGAAGCCGCCGTGCGCTCGCTCAATGGTGCGGGTTTCAAGGTCACCGGCATCATCGACGTGACCCCGATCCCGCATAACGGCTGTCGTCCGCCCAAGAAGCGCCGCGTCTAACGCGCGCTGGCGACCGAACCGCAACAGGTAGAGAACAATGGCTAAGTACACAGGACCTAAATGCAAGCTTTCGCGCCGGGCAGGCACCGACCTGTTCCTCAAGGGACGCGGCCGTTCGCTGGAAGGTAAGTGCAAGATCGATACGCCGCCGGGTGCCCAGGGCACCCAGCGTCGCCAGCGCCTGTCGGACTATGCCCTGCAGCTGCGCGAAAAGCAGAAGCTGCGGCATATGTACGGCGTGCTGGAGAAGCAGTTCCGCAACTACTACAAGAAGGCCGCGCAGAACAAGGGCGCGACCGGTGTGGTGTTGCTGCAGCAGCTGGAAAGCCGCCTGGATAACGTGGTCTACCGCATGGGCTTTGCTTCCACGCGCGCCGAAGCCCGCCAGCTTGTGAACCACAAGGCGGTGGCGGTCAACGACTATCCGGTCAATATTCCGTCGTACGAGGTAAAGGTGGGCGACACGGTCGCGATCCGTAACCGTGCGAAGCACCAGCCGCGCATTATCGAATCGCTGCAGGTGGCATCGCAGCTCGGCCTGAGTGAGTGGGTCGAGGTGGACGAGAAAGGCCTCAAGGGCACTTTCAAGGCCATTCCGGACCGCGATCAGATGCTGCCGGATATCAACGAGAATCTGGTAGTCGAGCTTTACTCGAAGTAATAGGCGCTGTCACAGACAGCAAGAGGTATTTGCATTATGCAGTCCAGTGAATTGCTGAAACCGCGCCTGGTCGAGGTCGAGCGGGCAAACGAGCGGCGCGCCAAGATCGCGCTCGAGCCGCTCGAGCGTGGCTACGGTCATACGCTCGGCAACGCGATTCGGCGGATCCTGCTGTCCTCGATTCCCGGGGCGGCGATCACCGAAGTCAAGATCGAAGGCGTACTCCACGAGTACACCACGGTTGAGGGTATGCAGGAAGACGTCATCGACGTGCTGCTCAACCTCAAGAACGTGGCGGTACGCATGCACTCGCGTGAAGAAGCGGAGTTGCACCTGCACAAGAGCGGTGAGGGCCCGGTAACTGCCGGCGATATCACCACGGATCACGACGTGGAAATCGTCAATCCGGATCTGGTGATTGCGCATCTGACCAGCGGTGAGCTGCGCATGAGCATGAAGGTCGAGCGTGGTCGTGGCTACCAGCCGGCACAGAGCAAGTCGGAAGTTGGCGACGAAGATACCGGTGCGAGCGAAATCGGCGCGCTGCGTCTGGATGCCAGCTTCAGCCCGATCCGTCGCGTGAGCTATGCGGTCGAGCGTGCGCGTGTCGAACAGCGTACCGACCTCGACAAGCTGGTGCTGGATATAGAAACCAACGGCAGCGTGGAACCGGAAGACGCGGTGCGTACCGCGGCGGCGACGCTGTACGACCAGCTGGCGGTGTTCGTAGACCTCGAAGCGCGCCAGGAATCGAGCCGCAAGGGCGAGACGGGCAAGACCGATCCGGCCCTGCTCAAGCCGATCGAGGACCTCGAGTTGACGGTTCGCTCGACCAACTGCCTGAAGGCAGAAGACATCCACTACGTGGGTGATCTGGTCCAGCGCACCGAAACGGAACTCATGCGTACGCCGAACCTCGGCAAGAAGTCGTTGACCGAAATCAGCGAAGTGCTGGCCGAGCACGGGCTGAAACTCGGTATGACGGTCGAGAACTGGCCGCCGGCCGAACTCGAAAAAGCCTAGCGTTTTTTCGCGAATATAGACTAAGGACAGAGCTATGCGTCATCGCAAGAGCGGTACTAACCTGGGGCGCGAATCCTCGCATCGCGCGGCCATGATGAAAAACATGTCGGCGTCGCTGTTCAAGGCGGAGCTGATCCGGACGACCCTGCCCAAGGCAAAGGAATTGCGCCGGGTTGCAGAGCCGTTGATTACCTTGGGCAAGACCGACACGGTCGCCAACCGGCGACTGGCGTTCGCTCGTCTGCGCGACAAGGAAGCGGTCGGCAAGCTGTTCGGCGAACTGGGCCAGCGCTATGCGCAGCGCCCGGGCGGCTATCTGCGCATTCTCAAGTGCGGCTTTCGTCCCGGCGACAACGCGCCGATGGCGTACGTCGAGCTGGTCGACCGGCCGATGATCGAAGACGACGAAGACGAGGCGGTGGAAGCGTCGGCCTAGGGTCGCCTTCCATGCCTATTGAAAGCCGGCCCTGGGCCGGCTTTTTTTATGGGTAGAATAAGCGCGGTTTCGCGTACTGGTTAAAGGGAGCGTAGATGGATTGGTTCAGGGGTGGTGCGGTGGCTGCGGCCGTCGTTTTGGGGGGTGTCTTGCCTGTGGCCCAAGCAGATACCGTCTTTTTGGAAGACGGCAGTCGCATTAACGGCAAGATCGTGTCGCTGTCGGCGGATAACCTCGTTATCGATACGGCATTTGCCCAGGGGCTCGAGATCGAGCGCGCCCGGTTGACGGGGCTGGCGAGCGACGATGCCGTCGACGTACGTCTCGCGAGTGGCCAATCCACGCGCGCGAAGTTCGGCTACGACGAACAGTCGCGCAGCCAGGTCGTTGCCACCGAAACCAATGCAACGGACGGCCCGTTGACGCTCGACGATGTCAGCCAGATTGCGCCCCGAGTGGTCGCTGCTCAGCAGGAAGACGACGACTATGCGTTGCCCGAGTCCGACAGCTTGCCGCCCGAAGACGCCGATTACTGGTCCGGCGACATTGAAGTCGGGCTGAACGGCCGATCGGGCAATACCGATACCAGCGCTTGGCGCACGCGGCTCTCCGCGTTGCGCGACACGGGCGACACCCGCCTGTCGATGTCGGCCTCGGCCGACCGGGAAGAGGAAGACGACGAGACAACGGCTGAAGAATATCTGGGCAACGCTCGATTCGAGGACGACTTGACCCAGCGCCTGTTCTGGTTTGTGCAGCAGGAGCTCGAGCGCGACGAGTTCGAGGATATCGACCTGCGCTCGCGTAGCCTCATCGGCCCCGGTTATTTCCTGGCGCGGCGCGATCGTCTTACGTTCAAGGTTCGCAGCGGCGTAGGCCACCAATACGAGCGTTACAGCAGCGGCGGCAGCAGCCACGAGGCGATCTTCTCGGCGGGCTGGGATTATGCCCAGCTCGTCGGTGAATGGCTCAAGCTGACCCACGATTTCACCATCTATCCCGAGGTTTCGAACAGCCCGAGCGAAAACTTCATTCTGGAATCAGCGCTCGGCGTCGAGGTGCCGATTGCGAACAGTAACGCCTGGCATCTTCGGGCCGGGCTCGAACACGAGTACAACAACAACCCGGAGCCTGGCGTGGAAGACCTCGACACCACCTACAACCTCGGGGTGGTGCGCGGATTCTAGAAAGCCCTGCACAAGCCGGTGACCGGCAAGGCGGGGCTCACAGACGCTTCGGCTGCGTTGTTGCCGGACTTGAGCTGCCAGGCAGCCAGCCGCTGCGCTTGGACGCCTTGCCGCGCCGGCTGTGAGGACTATAACGCGACCCGCGCCAGGTTATGCGGAGCTTGCCTGGTCGTCGGCCGCGTCTGCCTCCACTTGGACGAGGTACGGCGCGGCCGTATCAAGGCGCAAGGCGCTGAGCTGTCCGCCCCAGGCCGCCCCGGTATCGATGCCCCATACCCGGTGCTCGGGCCAGGCGATCTGCTCAAGGGCTGACCAGTGCCCGAACACGATGCGTTCGCCGGCGGATGCGCGGCGTGGCCAGGCGAACCATGGCACCAGCGTCGGCGGCGCATCGGCCAGCGTCTTCTTGTAATCCATGTCCAGCCCGCCGTCGGCTTTGATGAAACGCTGGCGCGTGAGCGCGTTGGCGATATAGCGCAGGCGTTCGAGCCCGCGCAGCGCCGGCGACCAGTGGGTCGGGGTATCGCCATACAGACCCGCCAGGAACTCGACATGGGCGGGCCCGCGCAACACGGCCTGCAGTTCCTCGGCGTGGCGCTGCGCATCGCCTACCGTCCAGTCGGGCGGGATGCCGGCATGCACCATCGTCCAGTCCATGGCCGTGTCGCGGTGCATGAGCGGGCGATGCCGCAGCCAGTGCAGCAGGTCATCGCGCTCGGGCGCCTCGAGCACCTCGCGCAGGCCCGGCTTGGCCTTGTCGAGTGCGTCCCGGCGCTGGGCGAGCGCAAGCAGGCTCAGGTCGTGATTGCCGAGCACGGTAATGGCACGGTCGCCGAGTGCGCGCACGCGCCGCAGCACGCCGAGCGAATCCGGGCCCCGATTGACCAGATCGCCCACGAACCAGAAGCTCGGGTCGTGGTGATCGGCGCGCAGCCGTTCGATCAGCCGGTCCAGCGCGCCGGCCGCGCCGTGAATGTCACCGATACAGAATATGGCCACGAAGCATGTCCTTGTTGCGAGGGCTTGCGAGTGTGCCGGCACCGAGCGGCTTCTCGTGGAGGCCGCGGGTAACGGCGGGGCACGCGTACGTTCGCATATAAGCGTGATCCACGCGACGGCCGGCCTTGCCTCTAGCCGGCTTTATAACACGACCGAAATACGTGTCGCCGCGCATCTCCAGCGCTGTCCGAGGTCCTTCGGATCCGGGCTGCGGTCGGGTCATTGGCTCGGCCCGAAGATGGATTATTCAACAGGGGAGTTTTCGATGGCCTATAAAACAGCCGACGTCATCGACTGTTTTGATGCCGGATTAATAGCTTGGCGCACCTAGGGTAGGATCTTAGTGCAGGGCGCGGTTTGCCATGCGCAGCGTCTGTGTAGAGCGTTGGTCGCGCCAGCCGCAATCAATTCAAAAGGGTTTGTGCCGATACATGAACACAGGGGCGGGGTTTGCCCCACGCGCGGGCCCTGCGGCCGCAAATCGAAAACGATCTCGAACTCGCCAATGCAATCGCGATGAGCTGTCGGTTGTCGGTATCCGAGGCGAGGCTAACGGGCTGAATCAAAAGGATGACGGTCTGCTAATGTGGGCTTCAATGCCAACTAGGGAAACCGGTGGCGGTGGTGCCAAGGCGGCGGCGCGTGCGCGTACGATCGTGCATGCCTGAACAACGTCTTCGACTATGCCGGTCGGCGCGCGCTACGCGTTATGCAGGGTGGTCTTGGGTCCACCCGCTGACTGCGCCGGTGGGCGCTAGCAAAGAGTTGCCGGCGCGCTGGGGCTTCGCGCTCGCCAGCGGCCGAGTTTGGATTCGAGGGTGAACATAAGCATGAAGACCGCCGCGCCAAAACACAGCCAGGGTAAGCCCACGCCACCGGCCGCGCTCTATGCCCTGGCTGCGCTGTGCCTGATTCTGGCCGGCTATGCGGGGTTGCGCGCCGTGCAACTGACCAGCGCGGCGCGCGCCGATATGCTCGCAAAAGCCGAGGCTGCAATCGTATCGGCGACCGCGGGGCATATCCGCCAGGACCGCGTGCCCACCCGCCTGATTGATGCCACGCAAACGCTGCTGGCGGATCCGGGCCTGCGGTTGAACTATGTCACCGTTCGCAATGCCGGCGGCGCCACGCTGGTTTCGCGCGGCCGGTTTTCGAATCGTTTCGAGTTATTCGGCCCCGGCATCGCCCCGACACTGCGCGCCTGGGATTATCGTCTGGAATCCGCGCAGGCAACCTTGCGCTTGTCCGCGCCGGGCCAGGCCGGCGCGGTGGGATCGGCAGAGTTTGGCGTGAGCTGGTTTGCGGTACTCGGCCATGCCGGGATCGGGCTGGTTATCTGGGCTACCGTCTTGCTCGCCGGTCTAGTGGGCCTTGTCGGAGCCCTGGTAGCCGCCGGTGGCTCGCAGCGCGCCGCGGTCGAAGCCGCGCAGCACGCACCGACGATACCTCAGCAAACGAAGAAGCCCGCAGCGGGGCCGTCGCAAACGAATCGGCCTGGGTCACGCGCGTCCTCGAGCCTGTTCCGACGCGGGGACAAGAAAAAGCGGGACGACGAGTTCGAGCCGATCGCGCCCGCGGCCGTATCGCCCGCGGCCCGGCCGTCGCAACCGGCGGCCGGGGGCGAGCCTGAGCCGCAGCCCACGCCGGCGTCCAAACCGCCAGCAACGCCGCCGGCAACCACCGCTACGCCGGCGGATACGCAAGGGGCAGCACAGCGACAAGCCACAGTGTCCGCTGCCCCAGCGCAGACCGCCGAGCCACCGCAGAGCGACGCTCGACGCGAGGCCTCGCGCCCGGCGCCGGCGCCGGCATCGAACGCGACGGCGTCAGTGCGCCCGCCGCCGGCCATTGCGCCGGCCGAAGCCGAGCTGCACGCGCCGCGTATGGACGCCGAGCCGCAGCTGGGGGATGCCACGCTGGATTTGCGTTTCTATCCGATCTGGCGCGACAGCGGTCGGGAAGTTCTGGCCGGCGCCTGTGCGGCCCTGGCCTGGCGGCGGCCCGATACACGGCTTGTCGACGCCGACACCCTGACGCGCCTGGCGGAGCAGAAAGGCGCGCTGCGGGCGTTCACGCAGTGGATCGCACGGCGGTTTTCGCTATTGCACAGCAACTGGCGCACGCTCGAAATCAATACCGTGCCAATCGTATTACCGATCCCGAGCGCAATGCTGGCTTTCGCCGACGCCGAGGCGGTATGGCGGGATACGCTGCGCCGAACCGATCGCGATCCGAACGATCTGATCCTGCGTCTGACCAGCGCCCGTTCCCATCGCGGTGCGCACGCCTCGCTGCCGGTACGGCGCGCCTTGACGCTGGCCGGCCATGACAAGCCGGTGCCGGCCGACTGCGACGTGGCCTGTATCGACCCGGCACAGGTCGGTTCGGATATGGAGGCCTGGTTTGAGCGGGTTGATCAGCTCAAGGCGCCGGTCCTGCTGGGGCCGCTGGCCGATCCGGAGCCGTTTGCGCGGTTGATCAATCACGAGCGGGTGCTCTGGTTTAGTGACGATGCCCAGGCGCTGTGTTCGCCGCGCGAGTTCGCGCGTCTGTTGACTCGTTGCTCTACCCGCCCGATCTAGGGCCGGTCAACGCAAACGAAATGGCCGGCCTCCCGACGGGCCTCCCGACCGCGTGTGTCCAGAAATCCACCATGCCGCGTCGCGCGTCGCCAATTGGGCCTACCCGCCATCTGTGCTCCCGCCTTGCCTTGCGAATTTCTGCAAGGCAACGCAACGGTTGGCGTTAGCGTTTGCAGGCCCCAAGCGGGGCGGCCGTGCCTGTGCGGCTGCCTTCAATCCGTGCCGCTGCTGGCCTTGTCGGCGTGGGCACGATTGGCAAGACGGGCAAAATCGGCTGGCGCGAGCCGCTCGGGCCGCAGCATCGGATCGATATCGCAGGCGTCGATTGCATCGGCATCGAGAAAACCGCTTACGGCATTGCGCAGGGTCTTGCGGCGCTGGCTGAACGCGGCGGTTACCAGACGGTCGAACAACGCCGGATTGACGATTTCGAAGTCCGGGGCCCGAGGGGTGATGCGTACGACCGACGACATGACTTTCGGCGGCGGGTTGAAGGCGCCCGGCCCCACGTCGAACAACGCCTGGGCATGCGCACGCGCCGCCATCGACACGGTCAGTCGGCCATAGTCACGGCTGCCGGGCGAGGCGGTCATGCGATCCACCACTTCCTTTTGCAGCATGAAGTGCATGTCCACAATCGGCGCCGTGCTGCCCAGTAGCGTGAACAGCAGCGGCGACGAAATGTTGTAGGGCAGGTTGCCAACCAGGCGCAGCGGCCCGCGGCGTTTGGCCAGGGCCGCATAGTCGATACGCAGCGCGTCGCCTGCGATCACTTCCAGACGGGGGTCTTGTGCGGCACGGGCTTCGAGCTCGGCGATGAGGTCGCGGTCGATCTCGATGACGCTCAGCCGCTCGACCCGTGCGAGCAGGGGCGTGGTCAGGGCCCCCTGGCCGGGGCCGATTTCCACCAGGGCATCGTCGGTGGCCGGCGCGAGCATGCTCACGATGCGATCGATCACGCCGCGTTCGTGCAGGAAGTGCTGTCCAAATCGTTTCCGGGCCATGGCAGAGCTCTTTGAAGGCGGTCGACGGGCGCAGCGGCGTTGGTACGCGACGCCGCCGTTCTTATCCAGCCGCCAGTGAACGGCGGCCGCGCGGCTGGCTGGGGTGGGCGGCGTTGATCACCGAGTGTGCAACAAAACCGGCTTCATCGCGGCTCGCCCGGGCGGCGTCCGGCCGCGGCCATGCGCAGCGCGGTATCGATGGCCGCCTGCAGGCTGCCGCAATCCACGGCCTCGCTGCCGGCCAGCTCCAGGGCCGTACCGTGGTCCACCGAGGTTCGAACAATCGGCAGGCCCAGGCTGATGTTCACGGTGCGGCCAAAGCCCAGGTGCTTGATCACGGGCAGGCCCTGGTCGTGATACATCGCGACGACCGCATCCGCGCCGGCCAGCCGGTGCGGGGTGAATAGCGTATCCGCCGGCAGGGGGCCGACCAGGTCGAGCCCGCGTGCGCGCTCGGCCTCAAGCACGGGCGTGATCACCTCGATCTCTTCGCGCCCTAGATAGCCGTTTTCGCCCGCATGCGGGTTCAGCCCGGCGACCAGCAGCCGTGGCTGCGCGATGCCGAAGCGCTCGCGCAGGCCTGTCTCGGTCACGCGCAGCGTATGGGTCAACGATTCGCGGGTGAGTGCCGCCGGCACGTGGGCCAGGGGGATGTGCACGCTGGCCAGCGCAACGCGCAGGGCGCCGTCGTCGGTGGCCAGCATCATCACCGGCTCGTCGCTGGCGCAGCGCTCGGCCAGATAGACGGTATGGCCCGAAAACAAGATGCCCGCTTCGTTGATCACCGCCTTGTGCACCGGCCCGGTTACCATCCCTGCACAGCGCCCCTCCAGGCACATATCGACCGCGCGATCGAGGCAGTCGAGCACGTAGCGGGCATTGCCGGAATCCAGCGCGCCGGGGCGTGGCGTATTGGCGCAACGCAGCGGTTCGATGCCCAGCGTGCCGGCCGGCAGAGGCCGGGGCGGCGCGTCGTAGTCGATCGTTTCGAGCGTCAGCGCCAGCCCGAGCTGGGCGGCCCGGGCCTGGAGCAGGTCCGGGTCAGCCACGGCGACCAGCTGGGCCGACTGTTCACGCTGGGCGATCCGTACCGCCAGATCCGGGCCGATGCCCGCCGGCTCGCCGGGTGTGAAGGCCAGACGTGCGGTCGACGTCAACTTGACCTAGCCGCCGTTGCTGGACTGGTAGCCCGGCATGCGCACGTCGACATAGGCCTCGTCGCGCAGCTTGCGCAGCCACAGCTCGCCTTCCTCTACCGATTTCTGCTCGCCCAGGGTGCGGCGTACGCGGTCGCGGGCCGCTTCCCGGGTCTGATCGCGCTCGCGCCGATCGGTGACTTTCAGGATCTCGTAGCCTTCACGGGTCTGGAATACCGGGCTGACCTCGCCAGGCGACAGCGCCTCGAGCTGGCGCCGAGTGATCGGATCGAGCCGCTGCTGATCGGGCTGCACCCAGCCCAGGTCGCCGCCCTGATTGGCGGTCGCGCTGTCGTCGGAATATTCGCGCGCTAGCGCGGCGAAGTCGTCGCCGGCTTCGAGACGCTCACGAATCTGGCTGCCGAGCTCGCGGGTACGTTCGGCGTCGCGGATTTCGTTGGGCTTGAGCAGGATATGTCGGGTCTGTACCTCCTGCACCATGACCTTGGGCTGATTCTGGGCATCGCGCCCGCGCACGTCTTCGAGCTGCACCAGATGAAAGCCCTGGCTGTCGCGGAATACGTCACTGGTTTCACCGGGCGACAGCGCAGGGACGATATCGCGGAACGTGCGCGACAGGTAGTTGCCCTGCATCCAGCCCATATCGCCGCCGTCGAGCGCGTTTTCGCCCTTGGAATAGGACGCCGCCGCGTCGGCGAAGTCGGTGTCGCCGTCGACGATCTGCTGGCGCAGCGCTTCGAGCTGATCGCGGGTGGCTTCGATGGTGGCCGAATCGGCGCCCTCGCTGACCGGCAACAGGATATGGCGTACCCGATATTCGCGATCCTGGGCGTTACGCAGCGACTGGTTCTCCAGGTAGCGGTCGACGTCTTCGTCGCTCACCGAAACCTTGGACATCACTTCCTGACGGCGCAGCTTGCTGACCAACAGTTCTTCACGAACCTGCTCGCGCAGCTGGTCCATGGTCATGCTGTCGGCGGCCACCGCGCGCATGAACTGCTGCATGTCCATGTTGTTCTGCTGGGCGATACGGCCGATGCCGGCATCGATTTCCTGGTCGCTTATCTCGATACCGCGCTCGCGTGCGCGCTGTACCTGCAAGCGCTGCATGATGAGCTGGTCGAGCACCTGCGAACGCAGGATATTGGGCGGCATCTGATCGGCACGCCCGCCGGCCCGGGCGCGGATACGTGCCACCGCCTGGTTGAGCTCGCTTTCCAGGATCACGCCATCGCCGACCACGGCCACGATTTCGTCCAGGGTCTGGGCGTTAGGTTGCGTGGACGCGGCATCGGCGCTGTCCGACGAGCGGCTCATCAACGAGTAGTCGTCGGGAAAGCCCAGGCTCTGTGCCGATGCCGACAGCGAGATGAACGCCAGCGGCGTGATGGCGAGCGCGAGGCCCGTAGCGAGGAGATATCTCATGGGAAGCGGATGGTATCAAAAGAGCTGCTCGAACTGCGGCCACGGTCGTTGTCGTCGTAGACGTCGTCGTCGACGAACGACTGTACGGTGTCACCGAACTGGCCGAGGCCGTTGAGTACGAACTGGAACATGATGGCGGTATCCATGCTGCCGTCGTTGTTTGCTACATAGCGCCGCCAGGCCACACGCCCTGCCCAACAGCAGGAGGGGCGGTATTCGAAGCCGGCCAGCGTCTCCACGTTTTGACTCTCCTCGAGCGAGTAGTTCCAACGCCCGAGTACGTCCAGGTTTTCGGTAACCGGTGCGCGCAGGCCGACCGCGGTCTGTTCCAGGTCTTCATAGGCGCCGGATACCAGCGTCGTACGCGTGGTGTCGTCGTCGATACGGTCGACTTCGCGCAGCGGCCGATAGTCGTTGTAACGCCGATAGCCCAGATCGAGCTGATAGCCGGCGTCGGTGCGATAGCTGGCGGTTGCGGTCGCGCGATTCACGCGGCTGTCGTCGGGATCGTACTGCACGGTGGTACGCGCGGTGATGTGCTCGGTCGGGCGCAGTTCCAGGCCGGCGACATAATCGGAGCCGCGATCGCCGTAGCCGACTTCGCCGCTGGCGGGCATGTTCACGCGCAGATCGCGAAAGCCGGTGACACGGCCGAAGTCGACCTTGGCCACGGTGCGCCCGCTCTGCGGCTCGATAAAGCGCGAAGACACGCCCAGCGTAAGCTGGTTGGCGTCGCCGATACGATCCGAGCCGACAAAACGGTTGTCCGAAAACAGGCGGTCGAAGTGCAGATCCGCCACGCCGGAGTCCAAGATCGGGATATCCGACTGATCCTCGTAACCGGTGTAGAGATACTGTGCGCGCGGCTCCAGCGTTTGTACCCAGCCGTCGTTGAAGCTGCGCGCGAAGCGCAGCCCGCTGCCGAAGGTGAACTGGGGAATATCGCGGGTGATGACATCGTCGCCGCCGGTATCCGCGGGGCTGAAGTTGTTGGCGTTGTCGAAATTGCGAAGCTGGTAGCGGGTCACGCGATAGGAGGCTTCGCTGTTGGCATACCAGCCGCCGCGATCCACGCCCCAGAGCAGGCGCGGGCGTGCTTCGGCGCGGTAGGCGTCGATATCGTCGTCGCGCTGGAAATTGCTGAATTCGGCGTCGAGGCCGGCACGCACGGGCGTGCTCGGGGTGAGCATTTCCAGGCGCGCCTGGGGCATGCGCTTGTAGGGCTCGTTACTGAACGCCCGATCGAGGTTGTCGTTGTCCTCGTCGTAGTCGTCGAGCGTCTGGAAATCCTGGGCCAGCAGGGTGAAGCGCAGCCCGGTGTCCACCGCGGTCAGGCGCACTGCCTGTTCGAGCTGTGAGGTCGAGGTGCCGGCGAGGTCGTTGCTGAGATCCTCGAAATACTGGTCGTCGCTCACACGGGTGTAGTTGGCTTCGATGCCCAGATGCGGCGTGAGCTGGCCGATGTGCTCGAAATGAAACAGCGCACGGTCGTCGTCGTATTCGTTGTCGCTGGGCAGATATTCGCCGTCGAATTCGCCGCGGTGGTGGGCGTAGAGATAGCGTAGCTGGCCACCGAGCTGTAAGCCGCGCTTGCCGAGCACCCGCGGCACGACGGTCGCGTCGTAGTTGGGTGCGAGGTTGAAGTAGTAGGGCACGGCCAGCTCGAAGCCGGAATCGCTGGTGCTGCCGATGGTCGGCGGCAGCACGCCGCTGTGGCGTCGGTTGTCGATCGGGAAATTCAGGTACGGCGAATAGAAGACCGGCACGCCATAGAAGCGCATGACGGTATCGAAGGCTTCGCCGCGTCCGCTGGTGCGATCCAGCTCGATACGGTTCGCCGAGAGCAGCCAGGCCTTGGTTTCGCCGTCGCAGGTGGTGTAGTTGGCGTCGGTCAGCTCGAAACGCCCCGCGCCCAGCGCGTTTACCGTTGCCGCCTGGCCACGCCCGCCGTTGGTGAGGATCGAATAGTTGGCTTGATTGAACTCGCCGGTTTCGTCGTTGACCAGCACGTCGCCGCTGTCGGCGGTCAGGAATACGCCCGGGCGATAGTATTGCAGGCCGTCGCGTGCCTGGGCCCGGCCGCTCTTGCGGTCGTAGCGCACGAACGGCGCTTCCAGGGCCTGACCGTTGCGCTCGAGCCGGACGTTGCCGGTCGCCTCGGCCACTTCGTCCTGCAGGCTGGCCTGATCGGCCACGAGGGTGGAATCCGCGCTGGGCTCGGGCAGGGCGATCGGCGGGGTATCGACAGCGCACCCCATTTCGGCGGCAATGCTAGGCTTGGCCGCCAGCGCGCCGACACAGACAATCGACACGCCCAGCACGAGCGGTGTCACGGTTGGCAGGCGCAGTGCGAAACGGCCCCGCTGCAACGCCGACTGGCGCCGCAAACAGCCGATCTCTGAACGACCCGAACCGAAACGACCGGAACCGAAACGACAATAGTGAACAGCGATACGAATCACGGCGGGATGTCTCACCCTTGGACGTGGCGAAACGCGTGGCCCGGGCCACGGCGCGGCGCCGCAGAAAGCGGTTGTGTTCGCAAGCGAACCCCCAATGCGCTCCGATTATGCGCACCCGCTCGAATACCCGCAATAAAACAGGACGCGCCAAAGGCCTGGGAGCGAACTGCATGAACAGCACGCGCGATACCCGTCGTGAAGCACTCGAAGCCTGGGTCGCGCAGGAACTCGACGCCATGCCGAGCTGGACGGTCGCCTCGGCCGATGCGAGTTTCCGACGCTACTTCCGCGCCCGGGTGGGCAAGGGTGAGGCGGCAAACTGCTATATCGCAATGGATGCGCCGCCCGAGCGCGAGGACAACCCGGCGTTCGTACGCATTGCCGAACTCATGGCTGCGGCGGGCCTGAACGTGCCGCGGGTGCTGGCGGTCGACTACGAGCGCGGCTTCATGCTGCTGACCGATCTGGGCACACGCACCTTTCTCGACGTGCTCGATGCCGACAACGCCGACGCGCTGTTCGGCGCGGCCACCGGTGCGCTCATCGACTGGCAGCAGGCAAGCCAGCCCGGGGTGTTGCCGGACTATGACCGGGCCACGCTTGCTGCCGAGCTGGAATTGTTTCGCGACTGGTATCTGGCCCGCCATCTGCGCTACACGCCCACGGCCAGCGAGCAGGCCGATATCGATGCCGCCTTTACCTTCCTGCTCGATGAAATCTGTGCCCAGCCGCAGGTTTACGTGCACCGCGACTACATGCCGCGCAACCTCATGGTCAGCCACCCGCTGCCGGGCGTGCTCGATTTCCAGGATGCTCGTTACGGGCCGGTAACCTACGACTTGGCGAGCCTGTTTCGGGATGCCTTCATCAGTTGGCCGGCCGATCGTGTCGAGGGCTGGACACGCCACTACTGGGATGCCGCGCGTGAACGTCGTATTCCGGTTGGCGACGACTTCGCGACCTTCAAGCGCGACCTCGCACTCATGGGCGCCCAGCGTCATCTCAAGGTGCTGGGCATCTTTGCGCGTATCGCCCACCGCGACGGCAAGCCGCGCTATCTCGCCGATACGCCTCGCTTTGTGCGCTATCTGGAACCCGTGGTGGCCGAATACGAACCGTTGCAGGGGCTGGCCCCGCTGCTGGCGAAGTCCGCACCATGAGCGCACCCATGAAAGCCATGATTCTGGCCGCCGGGCGCGGCGAGCGCCTGCGCCCGCTCACCGACGAAACGCCCAAGCCGTTGATCGAAGTCGGGGCCCGCTCGTTGATCGGTCATCACCTGCACGCGCTGGCGGCAGGCGGATTCGAAGACGTGGTGATTAACGTCGCCTATCGCGGCGAACAGATCGTGGCCGCGCTCGGCGACGGCAGCGGCTGGGGGCTGCGCCTGCACTACAGCCGCGAAACGCCCGGCGAACTGGATACCGGTGGCGGTATAAAGCGTGCCCTGCCGCTGCTGGGCGAGGCCCCGTTTGCCCTGATCAGCGCCGACGTGTTCACCGACTATGACTATGCACGTCTGCACGAACGCCGCCATGCCGATGCCCACTGCGTGCTGGTCGACAACCCCGAACACCATGCGCAGGGCGATTTCGGCCTCGTCGATGGCCGGCTGGTCGATCACGAGCCGCGTTTGACCTATGCCGGTATCGGCGTATTCGATCCGCAACGATTCGCAAGCCGCGATACGCAACGCTTTGCGCTGTCCGTGGTCATACGTGAGGCGTTGGGCCAGGGACGGGCCAGCGGCGAGCAGCATCGCGGCGAATGGATCGACGTCGGTCGGCCCAGCGCGCTCGAGGCCGCCCGCCATGCGGCCGTGCGTGGCTGATACCGAAAGCGCTGTTAGAATCCCGGGCCTGTCGAGCCGGCCGTGGCGGCCGAACGCGGCAGGCGCACCGTCAAGACAATGGAGAAGCCGCATGCCGGCGAGTATGTCGAACCTTCTGATCCGGGCACTTTTTGCCGGGCTCGTGATCCTCGCGAGTGCGGGCTGTGCATCGAACGCGGTAGTCGCGCCAAGCGCGCCTGACGAAAGCGTACTGGCGCCGGCCGAACAGGCGCTGGCCAAGGCACGCGCGGCGGATGCCGATACCTTTGCGCCGCGTGCGGTCGATGCCTCGCGGCGCCGTATTGCTACCGCTCGCGATATTCTCTACAGCGCGGCGCGTGCCAATCGCGAACTCAGCGACACCGAGCGTGACCGGGTCGAGGCGCTGGTGGCAGCCGCCGAACTGGATGCCCGCTCGGCGCTGACCCAGACCCAGGCGAAGGCGGTACAGACCAAGCTGGCCGAGCTGCAGGGGCAACTCGATGGCTCTGCTGCGGCCGCCACGGAGGGCGAACGATGAACAAATCCTGGATGATCGCGCTCGGCCTGGCGCCCTTCATTGCCGGCTGTTCGGTATTCGAAAACAACGTGGTGCCGCCGAGCCCGGCGCTTACCGGCATCAACGCACAGAACGCCGCGCTACAAAGCCAGGTCAAGCGCGTGCAGGATGGCGAGGCGCGTTTCGCCCCGCTGGACAACGCCCGCGAAGCGCTCGCCGCGGCCGAAGCCCAGGCCGATGTCGAGCAATACGCGGCCAACGAGCTGGCCGGGGCGCGTAGCGCACTGGAGGAGGCCGAGCAGGGCTGGCAGGCGCTGGCCAACAAGCAGCGTCCGGCCAATGCGAAGCTGGTAGCGGTAGCCGAACAGGCCCACCGGGCCCAGCGGCTGGCAGAAATCGCGCGCTATACCGCGGTACGCGAAATCAATCTCGAACAGCTGATCGCGGTCAACGACGAACTCAAGGCGCGCGGCGATCAAGCGGCGCCCGCCGCGGGCAGCAGGCCGGCCGCCGGCGCGGTTCAGCCGGTATCGCCGGCCGATCGCAAGCTGGTGGGTCAGCAGGTGGTGCCGGACCGCTTTGGCGACGTGTCGTTCGAAACCGGCACCGCACGCATGAAGGCTGAGTCCCAAACCACGGTGCGCCAGCTTGCCGATCTGCTCAAGGCACATCCGACCGTGGGCGTGGCAATTTTCGGCCATACCGACAGCGTCGGCCCGTCGCCGGAATCCATCGACCGGTTCGTGGCGGCCAACCCCGGCCTGGACGAACAGGCGCCAACCCGGGAAGAAAAGGTGCGCGCATTCAACCTCGCGCTTTCGGCCGCAAGGGCACGGGCCGTCGCCCAGCAGCTGGTGGAAAACGGTGTACCGGCGCGACGTATCGGCGCCCGCGGTTTCGGTGATACCCAGCCGGTGGCGTCCAACGACACCGCCGAAGGACGGCGTGCCAATCGCCGTATCGAAGCCGTGATCGTACCGGGCCCCGATAGCCCCGAAGCCCGTAGCGCACGCTCGGGCGCCTAGCCGTCGATTGTGGTGCCGGCGCACGCACTGCGCGTGCGCCGGCTAGGGCCTACTGCAGGCTGCGGATCACGCCGACTGCGATACCTTCCAGCGCCAGCGATTCGCGTTCGGCGTCGACCACGATATCGGCATAGTCCGGGTTTTCGGCCTGCAGCCGTGCCGTTTGGCCATCGCGGGCAAACCGCTTGACCGTGACCTCGTCCTCGACCCGAAACACGGCGACCTGGCCGTTGCGCACTTCGCTGGCCTGGGACACGGCCAGCAGGTCGCCGTCGAAAATGCCGACGCCGATCATGCTGTCGCCGCTGACGCGAAGCAGATAATCCGGCCGGCGCGAAAACAGCCCCGCATCGACTTCGCAATGGCGCTCCACATGTTCCACCGCGAGCAGCGGCGCGCCCGCGGCGACACGACCGATCACCGCAAGGTTGAGCGTATGCGCAGCGGCAACGTCGTCGGGCTCGGGCGCGTCGTCGGTCGAGGTCAGCCGAATCCCCCGACTCAGGCGGGCATTGAGCTCGATAAAGCCCTTGCGTTCGAGCGTGCGCAGATGCGCCTGTGCCGCGTTTGCCGAGGCAAAGCCAAGCGCTTCGGCAATCTCGGCGCGGGTGGGCGGCGTATGGCGTTCGGCGATCGTGTCGCGAATAAACGCATAAACGCGACGCTGTTTTTCGGTGAGCTCGTTCATCGTGTAAGGATATCCAGTAACTCGGCCTGCGCGCAACGCGGTGGCGGTAATTCGGCGCGTTTGACGCGCTGCAACACGAGCGTTAGTCTATGTGGATGCTGCAACGCAGCAAATGAAAAGAAACTAATTGTGAGAGGGCCAGACATGAAGATTCAGGAAATCGTTTCGGACGTACGCAATCGCGTTGGAACCGTCGGACGCAACTATCAGGATGCGTTCAAGGCCTATTTCGATGCACAGCGCCAGGCCGTAGGCGTCGTGACCAAGAATGGCCAGACGCTGGCCAATACCGAGATCGGCGCGGCGAAAAACGTCTTCGCTGCAGCCAAGACGAGCTTCGAGAAAGCACGCAAGGACGGTGTGCGAAAGGTTGCCAACAACCCGCAGGCCTATGTCCCGAACGGCCGCGACCAGATCGTGTCGGCCTATAAGGACACCATCGATCTGCTGGTGCAGACCACCAACGAGCTGAGCAAGGTTGTAACCAGCGGTTATAAGTCCGTGCTCGGCAAGCTCTCTGGCGAGACGAAGAAGGCGTCTTCCACCCGCAAGCGAGCCGCCTCGACCAGCCGCAGCACAGCGAGCAGCAAGAAGAGCACGTCGGCTGCCAGCGCCAAAGCCGGCGCGAGCAAGACCACGGCCGCCAAGCGCAAGACGGCCTCCACGCGCAAGAGCACGGCGAACGGTTCCACCGCCAAGGCGGCTGCCGGTACGGCCACCACGCGCAAGCGCAGCACGGCCAAGAAGGCGAGCGCGCCCGCGCCGTCGGATGCATCGCAGGCGACGCCCGGCAGCACCGATAGCAGCGCTTCGTAATTCGACGCCGCAAAAGCAGGCGCCCTCGAGGCGCAACGAAAAAGCCCGGCTCCGGCCGGGCTTTTTTTTGGTTCATCGCACATTACCG
>NZ_APNL01000028.1:0-27405 GCF_040361435.1 Salinisphaera sp. C84B14
TTACACATCTAGCCGCGCCGCGAACCGGCCACCAGCGCCACGCCGCACATGATCAGCCCGGTGCCCGCGAGTCGCCCGACCGTGATCGTTTCATTGAGCGCGGGCCATAGTGCGGCGCCGAGATAGACCAGTACATAGCTCAGGCTCATCATCGGAAAGGCGATGCTCAGATCCATGCGCGAAAGCACCTGCAGCCAGACCAGAATCGCGATGGAATAGACGATCATCCCGAGCCAGACGAAACCGATGCTCATGGGCGCAACGATGCCGCCCCAGACCAGATTCAAAAATGCCTGCGGCGATTCGATCGGCCCGAAGGACAGCATGCCGCGACGCATGCACAGCTGGCCGGCGGCCATCAGCGACACCGACAGCAGCAGTAATCCGATGCTCACCCAGGAACGCCGACTGATACGCAGTGGCGACAGATCAGGCCGCATAGGCGAGCACCCCGACGCCGACCACGATCAACGCAACGCCGCACCAGCGGCGCTTGCCGACCGTCTCACCCATGGAAAACGCCGAATACGCGACCACCACGCCGTAGCTCAGTGCCAGCACCGGAAAGGCCAGACTCACATCGATATGTGACAAAACGACCAGCCACAGGCAGGTCAACACCACCTGCGTGGCCATGCCGGCCAGTACCAGCGGCTCACGCAGCGGCCGCAGCCAGGCATGGCCGGCGCGCGATTCCACCGTCCGGGTCATGCCGTGCTTGAGCAGGATCTGGGCCAGGCTGGCCAGCCCGACCGCGAGCACCAGAAATATCTGCGAAACGCTCACCAGCGTGCGACTTCGAGCCCCAGACCACCGACCTGATGAAAAAGCCGCTTCGAGGGACACACGGCCACCCCGTTCTCGACCCAGGACAGCAGCGGCAGATCGGCGTGCGAATCCGAATACGCGGTCACGCCGCGGCCATCCTCCGGCATGCCGTCGAGAGCTTTGACGCGGCGCAGCTTTTCGTCGTCGCGACAGTTCTCGCCGTCCATGCCCGCCACCCGATCGCGCGCGTTCCAGGCCACCCGGGTGGCCAGCACTTCGTTGATGTGCAGCTTCTCGGCCAGACGGGCGACATAGATATCGAAACTCGCCGAGGCGAGAATCACCCGATCGCCGGCGTCCTGATGGGCGCGCAGCTGGGCCACGCCCTGCTCGCGCATGGCGTCTTCGAGCAGTTCGTCCACGAAGCGATCGGCCCAGGCTTGCACTCGCTCGCGTGGCTGGCCGCCCACGAACGAACGCAGAACCTGTGTTTTCACCCAGGTACGATCACCCCAGCGCCAGAACCGCAGCAGATTCCAGGGCAGCCGCCAGGTCGCGCCCACACTCCGGCGCTTGCGGTGATAGCGCAGATAGCCGATCACGAACGGCAGGAAGGTGTCGTAGCGGGTGAGAGTGACATCGAGGTCGAACACGACGATGCGCTGCGACTGTGACAAGGCGTTCTCTTCTTCGATTCGGTTTGTAGCCAGCTTACGTCAAACACGGCGGACGTCGACACAGCCACAATCACGCGCTCTTGTATTTGTGCGGGCGCGCATCGACCATTACGGGCCTGCGTTCGTCCTACTGCCGCCATGCGTAAACCCCGCAAGCCAACCGCCGCGCAACAGCGCGCCCTGGCCCAGCACCTGGGCGCTGCGCTCCAGCGCAACGTGGCGCTGGCCCCGCGCACTAGCTTTCGTATCGGCGGACCGGCCGCCTTTTATGTGGAAGCCAGAACGCCCGAGGCTCTGGCCACGGCGATACGCGTGGCCCGGCGCTTCGAGATCGACTATTTCCTGCTCGGGCGCGGCGCGAACATCCTGGTCGGCGATCGTGGCTTTCCCGGGCTTGTCATTGCCAACCACGCGCGCTCGATCGACGTGTATGGCACCTGCGTGACCGCCGCCAGCGGCGCGCTGGTCTATCCCGACCTGATCGATGCGGCCGTAGCAAATGGGCTGTCCGGCCTGGAACACTATGTCGGCATCCCGTCGACGGTCGGCGGCGCGCTCTGGCAGAACCTGCATTTTCTCTCCCCGGCCCCGGCTCGTGAGCGCACCATGTTCATCGGCGAAGTGCTTGAATCCGCCGAGCTGCTGACCGCCGACAACGAACGTCGACGCGTGGACGTGGATTATTTCGAGTTCGGCTACGACCAGTCGGTGCTGCATTCGCGCGACGATATCGTGCTGTCGGCAACCTTCGAGCTCGAGCCGGCACCGGCCGAGACGCTGACTCGAATCATGCAGGAGAACCTGCGCTGGCGCGCCGAGCGCCACCCGCCGCTGGACAGCGAGCCGTCGGCCGGCTCCATATTCCGCAAGATCGAGGGCATTGGCGCCGGCCGGCTCATCGACGAATGCGGCCTCAAGGGGCTGCGCTGTGGCGATGCCCAGATCTCGCCGCGCCATGCCAATATCATCGTCAATCACGGCCGCGCCTCGGCTGCCGACGTCTGTGCCCTGATCATGCACGCACAGCGCTGCGTACAGGCCGATACCGGCTATTGGCTTACACCGGAGATATCGTTCGTCGGCGAGTTCGGGCCGGTCACGCGGCTACCCGCCGATGCGCGCGCCTCGACGCCCCGGCCGGCTTTGTCATAAAAACGTCATATTTTCCTGACAGCCTTGCGCCAGGCGTCGGATTACGACTCAATAAATCCAGGAAGACTCAATGCTGACCTCGCTGCTCAACAACCAGACCAAATCGTTTCTCACGATCGCGGCCACCGCCCTCGCCCTGACGGCATGCGGCCAGGGCCAGGAACAGAACAGCGCCGAGGGCGCCGAGTCCAACCAGAGCTCGGCTGATACCCAAGCCAGCACCGGCGGCGAAAAATACGACCGCAACCAGATTCGTATCGTCGGCTCGTCGACCGTTTACCCGTTCTCGTCCTATGTGGCCGAGGAAATGGGCGCGACCACCGATTTCCGCACCCCGGTGGTGGAATCCACGGGTTCGGGCGGTGGCTTCAAGCTGTTTTGTAGCGGTGCAGCCGAGGACACCCCGGACTTCACCAATGCCTCGCGGCCGATGAAGTCGTCCGAACTGAAAATGTGCCAGGACAACGGCGTCGACGACATCACCCAGATCATGGTCGGCTATGACGGTATCGTGATCGGCCAGAAGGCGGGCGAGCCGCCGCTCGACCTTTCCCGCGAACAGCTCACCAAGGCGGTTGCCGCAAAAGTGCCGCAGGACGGCGAACTGGTCGATAACCCGTACAACAAGTGGAGCGATATCGACCCGAGCCTGCCCGACCACGAAATTCTCATCTACGGCCCGCCGACCTCCTCGGGTACGCGCGATGCCTTCGAAGAGCTGGTCGTCGAACACGGCGCGGAGAACATTGACGGCTACAACGGCGAAAAACCGAGCATCCGTCAGGACGGCAAGTTCGTGCCCTCGGGCGAGAACGACAACCTGATCGTGCAGAAGCTGTCCCAGAACGCCACGGCGGTCGGCATCTTCGGTTATTCGTTCCTGGAAGAGAACCGCGGCAAGATCCAGGCCGCCAAGGTGGACGGCATCGAACCCAAGCGCGAGCTCATTTCCTCGGGCGAATATCCGGTTTCGCGCTCGCTGTTCTTCTACGCCAAGAACGCCCACGTGGGCCGTATCGACGGCATGGAAGAGTATGTCGACCTGTTCCTGTCCGATCAGATGGCCAGCGACCGCGGTGCGCTCAAGTCTCTTGGCCTGATCTCGCTGCCGCCCGAAGAGCTCGAGGCGATGCGTGATAACTGGAAGAATCGCAAGCAGGTGACCGCCGAATCACTCAAGGCCGAACACGGCTGATCGGCATCACAACCAGTATCGGGTGGCTTCGGGGGTATGCCCCGTGCCACGCGGGCCGGCCCGAGGGTCGGCCTTTTTTTATGGAGCCGGTTTTTACGGTCGGCCAATGAACGCCAATCAGCGCAACGCACGCCGGTTTGCGCACAGTTCACCGACCCTCCTCTGGCCACTACGGCTGTCGGCGGATCTGCCTCGTTTCATTCCTGCTTATTCGCGTTCATTCGCGGACAACTTTCTGCACCGCCAGGCAGCGCTTGCAGGCGTATCCAGATGTAATCCGCGATACCTGTTGCTATCCGGTGGATGAGGCACAATCACGGCTTCGTATCCGAACCGGATGACCGTTATGTCCGACACCCCGCGTCAGCCGCGACAGCTTCTGCGCACGCACGACGTCACCAACCAGCCCCCGCCGCTCGAGCACTACAACGTGTTCACATCGGATACGGCGCTGGTCGAGACCGTGCGCCGGGAAGGCGGCGACTGGGGTCAGGACCGGCTCAAGACCTATGGCGCCATTGCCGGCACCGAGCTGATCGAAATCGGCTTCGACGCCAACGAGAACCGCCCCGAACTCACCACCTTCGATCGCTATGGCCACCGCATCGACGAGGTGCGCTTTCATCCGGCGTACCACCGCAGCATGGCGCTGGCCAAGGAACACGGCCTGCACGGACTGACCTGGACCGCCCAGCGCGAGGGCGCGCAGGTCGTGCGCTCGGCGCTGTTCTATATCCATAATCAAATGGAAGCGGGCACGATGTGCCCTATCACCATGACCCATGCCAGCGTGCCGGCGCTGCGTCATGCGCCCGATCTGGCCGCACAGTGGCTGCCCGGCATCCTCGCCAACAGCTACGACCCGACGTTCGCCCCGCCGGGCGAAAAGCACGGCCTGACCATTGGCATGGGCATGACCGAAAAGCAGGGTGGCTCGGACGTGCGCGCCAATACCACCCGAGCCACACCGCGCGCCGACGGCAGCTTCGGCCTGGTCGGCCACAAGTGGTTCTTCTCGGCGCCCATGTGCGATGCCTTTCTCGTGCTGGCCCAGGAAGACGCCGGACTGTCTTGCTTTCTGCTGCCGCGCTGGACGGCTGCCGGTCAGCGCAACGCAATCGAAATCCAGCGCTTGAAGAACAAGCTCGGCGATCATGCCAATGCCTCATCCGAAGTCGAGTTCTTCGATGCCGAGGCTTATCGCGTAGGCGCGGCCGGGCGCGGGGTGCCTACCATTATCGAAATGGTGTCCCAGACGCGGCTGGACTGCATGCTGGGCTCGGCCGGGCTGATGCGTCAGGCGCTGGTGCAGGCGATCCACCACTGTCGCTATCGCAAGGCCTTTGGCACGCGCCTGGTCGAACAGCCGTTGATGCAACACGTGCTCGCGGACATGGCGCTCGAATCGGAGGCCGCGATGGCCTATGCCATGCGCGTGGCGCGGGCCTTCGAATCCGACGACGAACGCCAGCAGCTGCTGGCACGTATCGCCACGCCGGTCGGCAAATATCTCATCTGCAAGGCCGCCCCGCCGCTGGTCAACGAAGCCCAGGAATGCCTGGGCGGCGCCGGCTATGTCGAAGAATCGATCCTGCCGCGGCTGTTTCGCCAGTCGCCGCTGAACTCGATCTGGGAAGGCTCGGGTAACGTCCAGTGTCTGGACATGCTGCGCGCGATGGCCAAGAGCCCGGCCGCCCTGGATGCACTCAACGAAGAACTGATCGAAGCACAGGGCGCGCACCCTGCCTACGATCGACATTGCAGCGATCTGAAGAAAATGCTCGGCGCGGTTGCCGATCAACCCACTCAGGCGCGTCGCGTCGCCGAGGCCGTCGCGCGTGCATTGCAGGCCAAGATCCTGCTTACCGGTGAATCGAGCTGGGTGGGCGAAGCCTTCTGCGAGGCCCGCCTCGGCAGCAATCGTGGCATGGCCTACGGCACCCTGGATACCGAACTGGATTTCGTACGGCTCATCGAGCGCGCAGGCGTAGCGCTCGACGACGGCTGCTAGTCCCCCCCGCCGACATCGGCCGCTTCATGCGTGGTACGAGGCGATTCGTGCGCGCGGATGAACGGCCGTTTTCAACCGCTCCTTGCAACGCCCTGGCGCAGCGCTGACAACGTCGTTGGCCCGGGCTATTCCATTGCATTAATAGTCTTGCAATTATATTAATGCAACATACAATAACCTGATTGATCCTCCTGCCGCCATGCGAGGCGCCGAGTGGCACAAGTGCTCCCGGACTCGATCCGTCATCAGTTCGGCTATCTGCTGGCCAAGACGCATCAGCGCCAGCTGCGCCTGTTCGAAACCCATACCCAGGGCATGCAGGTTTCGGCGCGCCAGTACGCCACCCTGCTTGCCCTCGAAGCCAACGATGCGCTGCACCAGAGCGATCTGGCCGAATGGCTGGGCCTGGACCGCACCACGGTGACCTATCTGGTGGACGGCCTTGAACAGCGCCGCTGGATCAGGCGCCAGCGCGACCCGGCCGACCGCCGAGCCCATCGTCTACATCTAACCGAAGACGGCATCGCGGCACTGGCCGACATACGGCCCGCGGCCGGTGCCGCCACTCAGGCACTGCTCGCCCCGCTGGGCGCCGACGAACAAACACAACTGCGGGCGCTGCTTGCCCGCCTGCTGCCATGAATGCCCTACGCCAACTCACGCTGGTTATTTGTCTACTCGGTCTAAGTCAGACCCTTGCCACCGCCGCGCCGCCGGCGACAGCCCGGCCGGGCGAGACCTTCACCCTGCCCGACGCCGCCGCGGCCCTGTCGCTGCGCGATGCCATCGACCAGGCCATGGCCGCCAACGTGCAGACGCTGCTGGCCGACGCCCGGCGCGACGAGGTGGCCGGCGATAGCCGCGAGGCGCGCTCTGCCTTCCTGCCCCATGTCTCGGCGCGCGTGAGCCAGGCACGCCGCCAGAACAATCTGGCCGCCCAGGGGCTGGATATCCAGTCGACCCTGGACTCGCTCGGCCCGGCGGCACAGAACGCCGATATCAGCGTGCCTGACGTCATCACCTACAACAGCTTCGATGCACGCGCCGAGCTGCGCCAGAACCTGTTCGACTACAGCGCCTGGCAGCAGTACAAGAGCGCGAAGCTCGGCGAGCGCGTGGCCGCCGATCAACTCGCACTGGCACGCGAACAGGTCGCGTCCCAGGCGGCGCTGGATTATGTAGGCGCGCTCGCCGCCCGTGCCTCAGTGGATGCCGCTCGTGCCGATCTCGAGCTGGCCGACCGGCTGGCCGATCTGGCCGTGGATCAGGAAAACGTCGGTATTGCCACGGGCGTGGACGTCACCCGGGCCCAGACCCGCCAGGCCCGAGCCCGGGCGCGACTGGCCCAGTCCCGTACCGATCGCACCCGCGCGGATATCCGGCTGGCGCGCACGGTGGGGCTGGCTCTGGACACGCCGCTGGTATTGAGCGACGACCTGCACTACCGCGCCGCTCTGGATGGCACCATCGCCGCCGATCTGGATACCGCCTACGCCAGCCGTGCCGAGCTGCGGCTGGCCCAGGGCGAACTCGCCGTACGCCGGGCCCAGCTCGCCGGTGCCCGCGGCGCACGTCTGCCCACGCTATCGGCGTCGGCCACCTACGGCGAAGCCGGCAACACCTATCACGAGAACGTCGAAGACACCTATACGGTCGGCGCACAGGTCGAGGTCCCGATCTTCGACGGTGGCGCCATCAATGCCCGTATCGACAGTGCCGCGAGTCGTCTCGATCAGCAGCGTATCCGTTATCGCGACACGCGTACCCAGATCGAACAGGACGTACGCGTGTCTCGGCGCACGCTGCAGACGCTCGCCGAACAGGTGCGCGCCGCCGAATCGGCCTTCGAACTCGCCAACCGCGAACTCGATCTGTCCCGCGATCGCTTTGCCGAGGGCATCAGCGACAACGTGGAAGTGATCGATGCCCAGGCCGCGCTGGCCGATGCCCGCAACGGCCGCGTTGCGGCGCTGGCCGACTACACCCGTGCCCGTATCAACCTGGCCGCCGCGCTCGGACGTGCCGGCCGTTTTCGTCTTTATGAGCCCGCCACGCCATGACCGATTCCGTTGAAGCAAACGCCCACACCGATACGCCCGCCGCCAACAGCGGCAAGGGCAAGCGCGTGGCAGTGATCGCTGTCGTCCTCGTTGTGCTCTGCGCGATCGCTGCCGGCATCTGGTGGTGGCTGACCCGCGATCTGGTCAGCACGGACGATGCCTTCGTCCAGGCCGATATCGTGCAGGTCGCACCGCGCGTTACCGGGACCGTGGCCGAGGTCTATGTGCGCGACAACCAGCATGTCGAGAAAGGCGACCCGCTGTTCACCCTCGACCCGGCGGACTATCGCGCGCGCCTGGCCAGCGCCGAGGCCAGCCTGCTGGCGGCCAAGGCCGCGCATGCCTCGAGCCAGCGCGAGCTGGCGGTGACCCGCCAGACCAGCGGCGCCGATACCGATCGCGCCGAAGCCGCGCTCGAAACCGCCCGGGCAGAAGCCAGCCGGGCAGCGGCCGACGCCGAGCGTTATCGAAAGCTGTATGCCAAACGTGAAGTCTCGCGTCAGCAGCTCGACCAGGCCAATACCACCGCGACATCGGCCGCGGCCCGGGTGCGCGAGGCCAAGGCACAGCTCGACCAGGCCAGAACCGCGCCGGACCAGATCGCGCTGAAACAATCCCAGGCCTCGACCGCCGAAGCACGTATCGCCGAAGCCGAGGCCCAGGTCGAACAGGCGCGGCTGAACCTTTCGTACACCGACGTGCGCGCGCCGCAGGCCGGCAAGATCGCACAGAAATCGGTGCTGGCCGGCAGCCACGTCAACGCCGGTCAGGCCGCACTCGCGGTGGTGGCCGACGATCCCTGGGTGGTAGCGAACTTCAAGGAAACCCAGCTCACGCGCATGAAAGTGGGCCAGCCGGTTCGCATAGAAGTGGACGCGTTTCCGGACCACGAGTTCGAAGGCCGACTGGAATCGTTTCAGTCGGGCACCGGGCCCACGTTTTCGCTGCTGCCGCCGCAAAACGCGACCGGCAACTTCGTGAAAATCGTCCAGCGCGTGCCGGTCAAGATCGTGTTCGAACGCAACGGCCAGCTCGATGACGTGGAGCTTGCCCCGGGGATGTCGGCGGTGCCCACCGTGAACGTGGGCGCGCCGGTGAAATCGATCGACGAAAACCGCCCCGCCACGGCGACGGCAACGCCCGCGCAATGAGCGACACCGCCGTCGCACCGGCCGGCGAAGCCCGGTATCCCGCCAACCGCTGGCTGATCGCCGCGGTGGTGGGCCTGGCCGCGTTCATGGAGGTACTCGATATCTCCATCGCCAACGTATCGCTGTCGCATATCGCCGGCAGCCTGTCGGCGAGCCAGGAAGAAGCCACCTGGGTGCTCACGTCTTATCTGGTCGCCAACGCCATCGTACTGCCGGTTTCGGGCTGGTTTTCGCAGGTGCTCGGGCGCAAGCGCTTCTTCGTGATTTCGATCGTGCTGTTTTCGGTGGCCTCGCTGCTGTGCGGCGTGGCCCCGTCGCTTGGGTGGCTGATCGTGTTTCGCATACTTCAGGGCCTGGGCGGCGGCGGCCTGCAGCCGGTTTCGCAGGCGATTCTTGCCGACTCCTTCCCGCCACGACAGCGCGGCATGGCGTTCGCGATCTATGGCGTGGCCGTGGTGTTCGCGCCTGCCATCGGCCCGGCCCTGGGCGGCTATATCACCGACCATGCGAGCTGGCACTGGATCTTTCTGCTCAACGTGCCGGTGGGTATCGTACTGCTGATTCTGGCAGGGGCTCTGGTCAAGGATTCGGCCGCCTACGAGGCCGCACGCCGCGCCAAGCTGGCGGACGGCTTTCGTATCGACTATGTCGGCTTCGCCCTGCTCGCGCTCGGCCTGGGCTGTCTGCAGGTCATGCTCGACAAGGGCCAGCAGAACGACTGGTTCGATTCCCATTTCATCCTCGCCAACGGCGTGATCGCGGCCCTGTGCCTGGGCGCACTGATCTGCTGGGAGCCGTTCCAGAAGCATCCGATCATGGACCTGCGCCTGTTTCGCTTTTCCAACTTCGCCTTTGCCAACGTGCTGATGTTCATGCTCGGCTTCGTACTGCTCGGCTCGACGCTGTTGATCCCGCAGTTCGTGCAGTCCGCGCTCGGCTACACCTCGACGCTGGCGGGCCTCGTGATATCGCCCGGCGGTTTTGCCATCGTGCTGATGATGCCGGTGGTGGGTTTTCTATCCAACAAGCTCGAGGCCCGCTGGCTGATCGCCTTCGGCCTGGTGGTGGTGTCGGCGTCGATGTTCCATCTCGCCAGTTTCAACCTCGACGTGAGCTTCAACCAGCTCGTGGTCGCCCGTATATTCCAGACCGTCGGCATCGCCTTTCTGTTCATACCGATCACCAACGTGGCCTATATCGGCGTGCCGGCCGACAAGACCGACCAGGTCTCCGCGCTGATCAATCTGGCCCGCAACATCGGCGGCAGCGTCGGCATTTCGCTGGTCACCACCTGGCTGGCGCGGCGCAGCCAGTATCATCAGAACGTACTGGTGGAAAACGTCACGCCCTATAACGAGTCGTATCGCGACATGCTGGCGTCGCTGACCGCCCATTTCCAGCAGCTGGGCGCGAGTATGGAAGCCGCCCGAAGCCAGGCCCTCGCCTCGATCTATCAGCTGGTTGGTGAACAGGCGCAGATGCTCGCCTTCATCGACGATTTCTGGCTGCTGGGCGTGATTCTCGCGGCTCTGGTTCCGCTGGTGTTCTTTCTTGGCAGCTCGAAGAACACCGACATGCCGGAGGGCGCGGCTCACTAGGGCCTGTCTCGCGACGACAGGCCCTCCTATCGCCGGCTATGCTGTCTTAGACCGGGGTAGCACGAAAAATCGTTCGGCTTGATAACCCGCGTGTGCGAAAGCACGCTCGCCACGACCAACAGCCGTGTGGCCATCGGCAGAGATAACCGACGGGCGCCGGCGTTTCGTTCGATGGCGCTAAAGAACGCCGACGCAGTCGGCTGCTTTGGTGCCGACTAATAGAACAGCGGGTCGGCGTCCTGAACGCACAGCCAGCCATCGGTCACGGCCAGCGCATCACCCAACTCCACCAGACGTATGAGATGGGCTTTCACCTGCGCGGCGGCCATCGGCTGCAGACGCACGTCCAGATCCGGGTAGAGTTGAATCGCGATCTGCTCGGCCGTCATCGGCTCGTCGGCGCTCAGCGATTCCCATACCTGGGTTTCGCGCTCGCGCCGGTGGGTCACGATCTGGGCCAGCACCGCGGGCGCGTCTTCAAGCAGACGGCCATGCCCGGGTGCGATCCGCTCGATCGGCAGCGCCTGCAGCTGTTCGAGGCTTTGCATGTAGGCGCTCATGTCGCCATCCGGCGGCAGAATCACCACCGTGACATCGGCCATCACCGTATCGCCGGCGAACAGAAGGCCCGCTTCGCGCCAGAAGAAACACAGGTGATCGGCCGTATGGCCGGGGGTATGGATCGCCTCGAGGCATATCGTGTCCAGATCGACGATATCGCCGTGATAGAGCGGTCGCTGCGGGGCGAAGCCTTCATCGCGTATGCCTTGCAGCTCGAGCGGAAAGGCATAAACCGGGGCATTCAGCCGTTCGGCCAGCCGCCGTGCGCCGCCGGTATGGTCCGGGTGCGCATGGGTGACCAGTATCGCCACCACCTCCCCCGGCGCGGCCGCCGCCAGGGCATCGAGATGGGCAGCGTCATCCACGCCGGGGTCGATGATCGCGCAGCGCGAGTGGCCCACGATATAGCTGTTGGTGCCCGGGCCGGTCATCGGGCTGGGATTGGGGGCGACGACGCGCAGCACGCCGTCGAGCAGCTGTTCTGCCTGGGCGACGCCGGTCACGGTACACGCACCGTCGTAGCGTCCATGAGCGCGGCCAGCGCCGCGGCGGCATCGGCATAGCCGGCCAGCGATTCGAGCGTGGCCCGGGTCGGCGTCATCAGTTCGATCTCGCCGCGATCGTGCGCCGCCACCGCACGGGCCGGCTGCGCCCACCAGACATGGGTCGTTTCCAGGCCGTCGCAGCGTGCCTCGCCCGGCGGCGCGGCGGCGGCAAAGAACCGGGTGGAGTAGCGTTTGGGCGGCCCGGCGGGCGTGGTCCAGTGGGCAAAGAACGCCAGAGCGTCTAGATCGAAGCGCAAGTCCAGCTCCGTCACGATCGCCGCCCAGCTCGTCGTCTGTGTATTGAGCGCATGGCGCAGGGCTTCGCGGCGCGCCGGCATAACCTCGGCATGGGCCGTGCAGGCAACCAGCAGGCCGGCTTCCTCAAAGCATTCGCGAATGGCGGCCATGGCCAGGGCAAAGCCGTTATCGCCCACCGTCTCTTCGATGATTTCGGCACCGCCACGACAGCGCGCGCGCAGCTCGGCCTCGTCATCGGCCGGATCGAGCGCGCCACCGGGAAACACATAGGCATTGGCACCGAATACGTGGCTGGCATGACGGCGTAGCAGCAGCACCTCGAGACCGTTACTGGCCCCATCGCGCAGCAAGGCGGTGGTGGCCGCATCGCGTACGGTGACGACGCGGCTCAAGGCTGGGCAGTTGTCAGACAATCCATGTGGGCTAGCATACCTGCATCATTCCCCGTTTCGCATACCGATGCATCAGGTTTTCGTCTACGGCACGCTGCGCCCTGGCGAGCGCAATCATCATTTCATGGCAACCGCAACGCATCGAGGCGCGTACACCACGCCAGCACGCTTCACCCTGCTCGATACCGGGCCCTATCCGGCCGCTCTCGACGAAGGCCACACCGCGCTGGTGGGCGATGTGTTCTCGGTGGACGACGATACCTTCGCCGCCCTCGACCGACTCGAGGATTACCCGGTGCATTACACCCGCCGCGAGCTGAGCACCGACTACGGCGATGCCTGGGTCTATCTCTGGATCGCCGCTCGCGAGCCTGCCTGGCCGGTGATCGAGCACGGCGACTGGTGCAAGCACCTGCGCGCGCGCAGCGGCGCTCCCGACTGACAATCAACGAACGACAACGACCGTGAACGATTCCCGAACCCAAGCAACGCCCGAACGCGGCACGATTCGCGACCTCTACGATATGGTGACGGGCGACGAGAATGCCCGCGTATGTCGCGATATCTCCGACGAAGCCTGTCGTGAGCAGCCCACCAATTTCTTCATCCATCTTGTCGCGCTGCTGGCGAACAAGATCGGCGACCTGATCGCCAGCCCCAAGCTGGTGCTGCCCTGGCTGATGGGCGCGCTGGGCGCCCCGGTGTGGATGACCGGTCTGCTGGTGCCGATCCGCGAATCGCTGGCGCTGCTGCCGCAGCTGGCGGTGGCCGGCTGGATGCGCGCCAAGCCGCGCCGCAAATGGTTCTGGGTGGCCGGTGCGGCCATTCAGGGCGCCAGCGTGGTGGCCATGATTGCCGTCGCCCTCGTGCTCGAAGCCGTGCCCGCGGGCGCCGCCATCCTGCTGCTGCTGGCGGTGTTCTCGCTCGGGCGCGGCGTGTGCTCGGTGTCCTACAAGGATGTCCAGGGCAAGACCATTGCCAAGACCCGGCGCGGCACGCTGTCGGGCTATGCGGCGAGCGCAGCCGGCGGGGTCGCCATGGCGCTCGGCCTGCTGTTGTGGCTTACCCCCATCGGCAACGCCACGCTTACGCCGCTGCTCGTGCTCCTGGCCATCGCCGGCACGGCCTGGCTGTTCGCCGCCATCGTCTTTTCCAGCCTGCGCGAATATGCCGGTGCTACCGAGGGCGGCGGCAATGCACTCAAGACCGCCTGGCACAGCCTGGGCCTCATTCGCAGCAAACCGGGTTTCGCCCGCTTCATCGGCGTACGCGGGCTGCTGGTGGCCACTGCGCTTGCCGCGCCCTACTACGCCACGCTTGCCCGCGACAGCGGCGGCGAGGCGATCGGCAACCTGGCTATTCTGTTGGCGCTATCGGGGCTGGCATCGCTGGTATCGGCGCCGTTCTGGGGCCGGTTCTCGGATCGTTCCTCGCGCCAGGTGCTGATGATCACGGGCATCGCCGCCGGCGTGCTCAATCTGCTGGTGGCCGTTTTCGCCTGGCTGGATAGCGGCAGTGCGCTCGGCGTATGGCCGTTCGCTGCCGGCTATTTCGTGCTCGCCGGGCTGCATGCCGGCGTGCGCCTGGGCCGCAAGACCTATCTCACCGATCTTGGCAACAGCGAGGACCGGGCCCAGCTCACCGCCGTGGCCAACACCACCATCGGCGTCATCCTGCTCGCCGGCGGCGGCCTGATTGCGCTCATCGGCCTGCTCGGCGCGGCCTGGGCCGTGGCGGCATTGAGCATCCCGGCGTTCGCGGGCGCGGCACTCGCGGTGGGACTGCCGGAAATCGAATGAACGCATCGGCCACCCGCGCGTGGGCGTAAACTGATTATCTAATCCGCTACCGAGCCGTCCATGCGTCGTCTGTCCTGCCGTCTTATCGTTCTTGTCAGCGTCACACTGTTGTTCTGCGCATCGGCCGGCGCGGCCGATGCGCCGGCACCGGATGCGCCCTTCAAGCCGGACGTGGGCGCCGACGAAGGCGTGGCGATCTTTGCCGGCGGCTGTTTCTGGTGCGTAGAAGAAGCCTTCGATCAGGTCGAGGGCGTGGTCTCCACCACCTCGGGCTATACCGGCGGGCATCTGGCCGACCCCAGCTATCGAGACGTCACCGCAGAAACCAGCGGCCATGCCGAAGCGGTGAAGGTGGTCTACAAGACCGGCCAGGTGGATTACGCCGACCTGCTCGATACCTTCTGGCACAACATCGACCCCACCGATGCCGGCGGGCAGTTCTGTGATCGCGGCGATTCCTATCGCAGCGAAATCTTCTACGTGAACGACGCCCAGAAAACGGCCGCCGAACAGTCCAAAAAAGCGCTACAGAACGATCCGGACGCCCCCTCGCCGATTGTGACGAAGATCGTGGCCGCCACCACGTTCTATCCGGCCGAGGAATACCATCAGGACTATTACAAGAAGAATTCCCTGCGCTACAAGTTCTATCGCAATTCCTGTCGCCGCGATGCGGTGCTCGAAAAACGCTGGGGCGAAGCCGCCGGCGGGCACAACTAGGACCCCACAGGGCATCTAACCGCGGCCGGCGGCGCAGGGCGTGCGACAATACGTCCATGCTCGACCGAATACGCCGTCGCGCCGCAGCGGCGCGTGACAACGCACGCGATGCCCTGACCAACGGGCGAGACTGGCTGCGCAAGGACCCTGACCTCTACCAGGCAGAGCGCACGCCCTATCGCGTCATTCATCGACTGGGACTGATGGCGGTCCGCTACTACCCGCCGCTTGAGGACGACGCAATCCCGGTGGGCGACGGCGTCGAGCCGGTTGCCGGGCACGAGCACGCCATACCGGTCGTGCTCGTGCCGCCGCTGGCAGCCAGCACGCTCATCTTCGATCTGTTGCCGCAGCGCAGCCTGGTGCGCTATCTGCGGGCGCGCGGCTTTGCCGTCTACCTCATCGACTGGGGCGAGCCGGGCCGCGACGATGCCCATCTGGGCGTACGCGACTATGCCCTGCGCCTGCTGCCCGATGCACTCACCGCGGTTCGCGGGCATAGCGGCAGCCCCGATGTGTCGCTGCTTGCCTACTGCATGGGCGGCCTGTTCACCCTCATTTATGCCGGCACCGGCTGCGACCACGGCATTCGCAATATCGTGACCATCGCCAGCCCCGTCGACATGCACGATGCCACGCTGGCCGCACGTACGCTGCGCGCGCTCAACCATCCGGCACGCCTGATTCGTCGCCATACCCGCTGGCGCGTCCACCAGATCGATCCGCGATTGATGCATGTGCCGGGCTGGCTCAACGGCATGGCGTTCAAGCTCACCAACCCCATCGGCAGCCTGACTACCTATCTGACGCTGCTACGCGGGCTGGGCGATCGCGACTTCGTGGCCACCCATGCCACCTTCGGCCGCTGGATGGGCGATATGCTCGACTACCCCGGCACGCTGGTTCAGGATTTTCTGGTCACGCTCTGGATCGACAACGCCCTGGCCAGCGGCACCGTACGCCTGGGCGAGGTCGAATCCGACCTGGCGCGCATCGACTGCCCGCTGCTCGCCATCGCTGGCGAATCCGACCAACTGGTCGGCGTGGCGAGCGTGCGCCGCATCATGGCCCTGGTCACCAGCGAAGACCGCCGCTTCGAACTGGCCCCGGGCGGCCACGCCGGGGTGTTCGCCGGCAGCGAGGCGCCGACCCATACCTGGCGTATCGCCGCCGACTGGCTTGCCGTGCGTTCGGACTAGATACCATCTGACGCGTCGTGCCCGGCACGACGCGTGGAACGCGAACAGGCAGCCGCGAACAGCGCACCGCTGACGTTGTGCCACACCGAGAACACCGCCCCGGGCAACGCCGCAGCAGCCGAGAAATACTGCTGGGCGAGCGCGACCGCCAGCCCCGAATTCTGCATGCCGACCTCGATGGCAAGCGTACGGGCAATACGCCGGTCGCCGGTCAGCAGCCGGGCACAGCCATAGCCGGCCGCCAGGCCGATGAGGTTATGCAATACCACCGCAGCCAGCACCACCAGCCCCATGCGTGCGATGGAGTCGGCGTTGAGGGCAACGATGATCGCGATCACCACGGCAATCGCGATGGACGAGCCGAGCGCACACCAGCCGTCGCGCGAGCGCCAGCGGTCGCCGATCCATAGATTGAGCACCATGCCGGCCACCACCGGCACGATCACGATTTCGGCGATGCTGATCAGCATCGAGGCCACCGGCACCCCCAGCTGCGCGTCGGCATAGAGCCAGGTGAGCAAGGGCGTGGCCACGACCGAGACCAGGGTGGCGGTACTGGTGAGCGTGATCGACAGCGCCACGTCGCCGCCGGCCAGAAAACAGATGACGTTCGAGGCGGTGCCACCCGCCACGCTCCCGACGAGTATCAGGCCCAGCGCTAAAGGCGCATCGAGGCCCAGCACATTCGCGATGGCCCATGCCGCCAGCGGCATGAGCCCGAACTGCAGCACTACACCGAGCAACACCACCGGCCAGCGCGTGATCGCGCGCGAAAAATCGGCCGGCGTCAGGGTCAGCCCCATGCCGAACATGATGACGACCAGCAGCGGCACGATCGCCGGTTTGCCGGCCACGAACGCCGAGGGCGCCAGGTAAGCCATGACCGCGAGCACGCCGGCGACCAGCGGAAACACGGCCGCGATACGGGCAGGCGACGGGGCCGTCACGCCATGGCTCCAAGCAAATCGAAGCCGGCCTCGTCGAGCAGGGCCGCAGTCTCAAACAGGGGCAGGCCCATCACGCTGGAATAGCTGCCGTCGAGCCGGGCGATGAAGATCGCACCGCGGCCCTGAATCGCATAACCGCCGGCCTTGCCCATGGGTTCGCCGCTGGCGATATAGGCCGCGCGCTCGGCGGCCGTGGTTTCGCGCATCGTGACGGTGCTCGTGGAAATACGCGAAACACAGCGCCCACCAACGCAGAGTGCGACGCCGCTGACCACCCGATGCGTGGTGCCGGCCAGCGACGCCAGCATCCACTCGGCGTCGGCGGCGTCGGCCGGCTTGCCATACAGCCGATCGCCGAGGGCAACGACGGTATCCGAGCCGAGCACGGCGTCTTCGCCATAGCGCTCGGCCAGCGCCTGCGCTTTGCCGCGGGCCAGACGTTCGGCCAGGGCTTCGGCGCTTTCGCCCGGCTGCGGCGTTTCGTCGATATCGGCGGCGATCGCCGTATGCGCGACGCCGAGCTGGTCGAGCAGCTTGGCGCGCTGGGGCGAGGCCGAGGCCAGAATCAATCGTCGGGTCATAACGGTTTCACATAGCGGGCCGGTTCGTCGCTGGCCGCGAACTCGATGAAAGCATCGCGCATCAGCCGGCCGGCATCGATGGCCTGATGCCAGGCCGCGAGCCGCGCATCGTCGTTTCCGGCATAGCGGTAGAAATCCTTGCGATCGGGCACCTTGCGATCAACCAGCCGATCACGCAGCGCCGGGCCGGGACCGATGAGCAGCGTGTTGGCGGCATGGCGCGGGCGCCGCCAGGGCAGGCTCTTGTCGAACCAGCCGGGCACGAGGCGTTCGTCATAGTGCGGCATGAGCACGAGCGGGGCCGGTGCATCCGCGCCCAGCAGCGGCTGATCGATATGGTAGTCGACGATGCCGCCATCGCGATAAACCCCCGGCGGCGCGCCGGCCGGATCGACCACGCCGCGCATCACCAACGGCACGTTACCGCTGGCATAGACCGCGTCGCGCACGTTGCCCGCGTTGAGTTCGACGCTGTGGACACCGAGATGCGTATCGGCCCAGTGCAATCCGCCCGGTGTGCGCGAAAACACCACCCGCTCGAAGAACCACCGCAGGCTGTGGCGGGAGACTGCGTTGCCCAGCGCGCCGAGGCCCGAGCCGAACATCAATGCTGCCCGTGCTTCGCTACGGGTGAGCGCGCGCGAACGCACGGTCAGTACGTGCAGGCGAAAACGCGGGTGGCCGAGTATGCCGTCGCGTACCTCATCGGTGAGAAACGTATCGAGAATCGAGCGCACGGTGGCGCTGATCTCATCGCGATCCGGCTTGGCGCTATAGAACTGGTCCAGATAAGCGTTTTCAAGCCGTGCGATCGCCGCGGCCGGGTCGTGACTGTGGCAGGCGGCCGCGAAGCGCCAGGCGCCGATCGACGACCCCACCAGATCCACCGGCTGCGCGGCACCGTCGCGATGCAGCCAGTCGGAAAACAGATACTGATCCAGCGCCGAAAGAATGAGCCATTTCGGCCCGCCGGCCGCGCCGGCCATGGCTCCGATCTGGCCCGGGTTCAAGCCCTGCGTTTCCAGCACGGCACGCGCGCCATGCCCGGCACGCAGGGTCAGTACGTCGTGAAAATCCATCGGTCTTGTCTGGCGGTCGGTCGCCGCATTCTAACGGTCACCGGCGCTGTGCGCCGATGACCGCGCGACCTGCGGTCAATCAACCGTGATGATCTTCATGGCGTTGGTGCCACCCGGCCCGGTGAAATCCCCCTTGGTGACCAGCACCCGGTCGCCACTTTCCAGATCGCCGCGCGTGCGCAGACAGGCCACGGCTTCATCCACCGGCACCACGCCGTTGAGCTCGGAGGGCAAAAATGCCACCGGAAACACGTTTCGACACAGGGCCAGATAACGCTCCGATGCCGGATACTGGGTCAGCGCAAAAATGGGGATATGCGTGTCCTGGCGCGACATCAGCAGGGCGGTCGTACCGGACTCGGTGAGCGCGATGATGGCATCGGCATGCATATGCCGCGCGGTATACATCGTGGCCATGGCAATGGCCTCGTCGGTACGCTGAAAATGCGCGGCCAGCCCGCTGGCCGGACGGTCGGCGGTGGCTTCGCGCTCTGCGCCGATACAGATTTTGGCCATCGCGGCCACCGTCTGGACCGGGTAGCGACCGACCGCGGTTTCTGCCGACAGCATGACGGCATCGGTGCCGTCGAGCGTGGCATTGGCCACATCCAGAACTTCGGCACGGGTGGGAATCGGGTTCTCGATCATCGATTCCATCATCTGGGTGGCGGTAATGACCAGTCGGTTCATTTCCCGCGCGGTCGCGATGATGCGCTTTTGTACGCCGGGCAGCTCGGGGTCGCCGATCTCCACCCCCAGATCACCGCGTGCGACCATCACCGCGTCGCTGGCCTGAATGATCTCGTCGAGTGCCGCAATCGCTTCCGCGCGCTCGATCTTGGCGCATAGGCGCGCTTTGCCGCCTGCGGCTTCCAGGCGTTCGCGCGCCTCGTGCAGATCGGCCGCGCTGCGCACGAAGGACACGGCGAGATAGTCGACGTCCAGCTCGGCGGCGACGCGAATATCGTCGAAGTCCTTCTCCGTGAGTCCGCCCGCCGACAGCCCGCCGCCGCGCAGATTCACGCCCTTGCGCCCGGAGAGTTTGCCGCCGACCTCGACGGTGCACTGAATACGGTGATCGTCGACCGCGTCCACCGCTAGTGAAATCGCGCCGTCGTTGATCAACAGCTGGCTGCCGGCCTTGACGTCGGCCAGCAGCGGTTCGTAATGAATGGCCACCGCATCATGCGTGCCTGCATCCGAGGCCATGCGCGTGTCCAGGGTGAATGCCTGGCCGGTTTCCAGCTCCACCGCGCCCTCCGCGAAGGATTCGATACGAATCTTCGGCCCCTGCAGGTCGGCGAGTACGGCCACCGGCAGTTGCAGCTCGGCGGCGGCTTCGCGCACGCGACGCACGCGCTCACGATGATCCTCGGCCTGGCCGTGGGAGAAGTTGATCCGTACGACGTTGACCCCCGCCGAGAGCAGCTTCGTGAGCACCTCCGGCGAATCCGACGCCGGGCCAAGGGTGGCAACAATTTTCGTTTTGCGTTTCATGCGTCGAACGCTAGCACAGCACCTGTATGGACCGCATGACAGCTTAGGAAAATCATGGTTTTAAGCTGCGCACCGCAGAACGCGATCGGTGCCGCGTCGATACCCTGCTCGTACCAAACCACCACAGGCCCTAGACTCGGGCGCCCATTCACCGCCCGGCCGCCCATGCTTTCGCCGATCGAACTGCTGCGCCGTATCGGCATCCTGCTGCTGCTCTGGGTCGCCGGGGTGTATATGCGCGCGCCGATTCTGATCGCCGCGCCGCTGGGCGAGCGTATTCGAAACGATCTCGTCTTCGGGCAGACCGCGCTTGGCGCGCTCACCACGTTACCGGTATTCATGCTGGGCCTGGGCGCACTGCCCGCGGCCTGGCTGATCGGGCGCTACGGGGCCCGCAATACGCTGCTCGCGGCTCTGCTGCTGACCGCGACCGCATCGATGCTGCGTGCCCTGGCACCGGATATCGCGATTCTGCTGGGGCTGACGGCCGCCATGGGCCTGGGTATCGCGGCCATGCAACCGGCCCTGCCGGCGCTGGTCGCACGCTGGTGCCCGTCGTTCGTCGCGCTCGGTGCGGCAATTTATATCAACGGCATGATGCTGGGCGAGTTCGTGGGCGCCGGCCTGACGCTGCCGGTGCTGCTGCCGGCCGTGGACGGCGACTGGCGGGCCGCCCTGTTCTGGTTCTCGCTGCCGGCCATCGTTTTGTGCCCGTTTTTGCTGGCGCCGCGCCTGCACGGTAGACGTTCGCCCGGGCGCATTCGCGGCCTGCCGTCGTACAACGATGCGCTGCTCTGGCGTTTCGGCCTGCTGCTGGGCGCGACCGCGGCTACCTTCTTCGGCCTCAACGCCTATATGGGGGCACTGCTCGAACACAAGGGCCAGGGCGATCATCTGGCCACCATGCTGTTCGTGTTCAACCTTGCCCAGCTGGTGACCTCGCTTGCGCTGGTCCCCGCCGTTCGCCCGGTGCTGCGCATACCGCGGCTGCTGGCCATCACCTGTTGCGCGCATATCGTCGGCCTGCTTGCGCTGTTGCTCGCCGATGGGCTGGTCGTGCTCTACCCCGCCGCCGCGCTGCTAAGCCTGACCGCCGCCCTGCAACTGATCGTGCTCACGGCGTTGCCGCCCCTGCTGCGCGACGCCGACGCGGCCGGCGCGCTGGCTGCCGGGATGCTCGCGGTGGGCTATGTGCTGGGTTTCGTCGCACCGATCGCCGCCGGGGCTGCGGCCGATGCATGGGCCTCGCCCTACGCAGTGGTAATCGTCTTTCTGGCCTTTAACACGGCGGTCCTGCCACTGGCCTGGACAACGCGTACCGGTATCGCCGCGGCGCAACCGTCCGAGAGTTGAACGCGACCGCCCCACCGGGCTGGGCGGACATCCAATAGGACGGTTCTAGACGAGATCCACATCAGCGCCTGACCGTGCCGATGCAAAAAAAAGCCCCGTCGAAACGGGGCTTCAAACAGGCCGCGGATGGCGTGCGGCCGACGCCTAGAACGTGGCCCAATCGCCGTCGTCGATATCGACATCATCCTTGACCGACGTCTGGCGCGCTGCAGGCGCGCTCGGCACCGCGGGCTTGACCGACGCGGGCGTCGGCGCGGCACTCGCGGCCGTCGCGGGCGCGGCCGTTATTGCCGTATTGACAGCGGGTACCGACGCGACGGTTTTGGCATCCCCGCTGAGCAGGAAGAACGCGACCTGACGTTTGAGCGATTCGGCCTGTTCTTCCAGCGAGCGGCTGGCCGCAGCCGACTGTTCGACCAGCGACGCGTTCTGCTGGGTCATGCTGTCCATCTGCGAGACCGCGAGATTGACCTGCTCGATACCACTGGACTGTTCGCTGCTGGCGGCCGCGATCTCGGCAATGATGTCGCCGACCTTGTGTACGCTTTCGACAATGCCGTCGAGCGTCTTGCCGGACAGCGCCACCTGGGCCGAGCCATCAGCCACCTTCGCCGCACTGTCCTCGACCAGCGACTTGATGTCCTTGGCCGCGGCCGCGCTGCGGCTGGCCAGATTACGGACTTCCGAGGCCACGACCGCGAAACCGCGCCCCTGCTCGCCGGCCCGGGCTGCCTCGACGGATGCGTTGAGCGCAAGCAGGTTGGTCTGGAAGGCGATATCGTCGATCAAGCCGACGATTTCACTGATCTTGCGACTCGAGGCATCGATTTCCTGCATCGCGGCCACCGCGCGGGCGACCACTTCACCGCCTTCGCTGGCCTGGGTGCGCACACCGCGGGCAAGCTGGTCGGCCTGCGCGGCGTTATCCGCGTTCTGCTTGACCGTGGAGGTCATCTGCTCCATCGAGGCCGCGGTTTCTTCGAGATTGGCGGCCTGTTCCTGGGTACGGCTGCTGAGTTCGTCGTTGCCCGAAGCGATCTGACCCGCCCCCACGCTGACCGATTCCGAGCCCTGGCGCACATTCGAAACGATCTCGGAGAGCTTGGCCTGCATGTTCTTCAGCCCGTCCAGCATCGAACCGAATTCGTCCTTGTACGGGTTATGCACTGCGTTGGCGAGGCGCCCCTGGGCAATGGCGTCGACCAACCCGCGTGCCTGATCCAGAGGCCGGGTGATCATGCGCGTGAGCAGCATCATGATGCCCAGCGTAAACAGCACCACCACGATCAGCGTCGCAATGATGATGTTGCGGCTGGTGGCCTGCGTCGCCTGGCCGTTGGCATAGAATTGACCGGCGCGCGCGGTCTGATAGGCCGCCAATTCATCCATATAGCCGATCAGGGCATCGAAGCTCGGCGCGACATCGACCGCATAGAGCGCCTGCGCTTCGTAGGTCTGGCCCGTTTGCATCGGTTCGGTAATGGTCTTTAGAACCGGCGCGAATTCCGCGAACTTGGCCGCGGCCTGGTCAGCCTTTGCCTTTTCTTCAGGCCCCGTGAGCAGCGCCGGATAATAGCCGTCCCACAGCTGCTTGACCTTTGCGATGTCGGCGTCGATGGACTGCGCCAGTTCCACACCGTCGTCGTTGAACAGCAACGCCTTCTGCACATCGGCGCGCATTTCGTTGAACGTATCGATTAGGCCGTTGACCTCGATCAGGCCTTTCATGTTCTTGGAATAGATCCGATCGGTGACCGCGGATACCTGGCCGTTGCTGTACAGCGCAAAGCCGCCCAGCGCCAACACCAGCAGGGTGATCACCCCAAAGCCCAGCCCCAGTTTCCCCTTCACACTTCTTTTCATTGCGATTACGCCTGTAATGTGCCGTTGGTCCCGCGATACATGGCGCTACGACAGTCGTACGAAACGCCATTGTCGGAAGATGTTTTTAAATTGCAGCCACAACGGCGCTGGCGCGATTGCATACGACTTCCCAGAGCACCAGCGCGTTGACTGCTATCCCGCGGTACCTATCGGCGCTGTAGGGTCCGGCTTGAACCGCGTACGGCCTTTCCTGTCGGCGATCGAGGAAAATACGACTATTTGATTATTAATCCGACGCCAGGGCAGCCGACTGCGTGCGCTGTGTTAAACGCCATCGAACGAAACGCCGGCCTCTGTCCGTTGTTTCTTTCAAGGGCTTCCAACGGCTTCACGGCCGTTGGCGTGGCGCGCGTGCTTCGCACACGCGCGTGATCAACCCGAAACATCGTCTATATGAAGAATATTTTTCGCGGCCGGCTCGATAAGCAATCGGCCCGATAGGGGGGCGGCACATAAGCATGCGTCCTACGTAGCGCGCATGGGGGAGCGATTGGCGTGCTAACCGCTGTAGGCGGCGGATTAGTAATCCGGCACCAAAACAGCTGACTGCGTCGGCTGTTTTCAACGCCATCGAGAAATAAACGCCGGCCCATGTCCGTCGTTTATTTTGCATGGCTTCACGGCCGCTGGCCGTGGCGCGCGCTTTCGCCCACGCGTTATCAACCCGAAGAACAATCTATCTTCATGCCGGTTGATAGGGCCGGCTGATCGGCTCCGGCATGCCACACCTGCATGCAGCTCAGCGGCCGATCTTGGGCACGCTTATATATCCGACATATAAGTCGTGCCCGGGTAGATAGACGCGTGGCGCTATTGTTCCGTCAGCATCGCGCGCAGACGCGACACGGCCTGGCTGTGCAACTGGCAGACCCGCGATTCGCTGACCCCGAGCACAACGCCGATTTCCTTGAGGTTGAGATCTTCCTGGTAGTAGAGACCAAGCAGCAGCTTTTCGCGCTCGGGCAGCTCGTCGATCGCTTCGGCCAGCTGCTCGCGGTCGCCGAACGCCAGCAGTGCGTCGAGCGGGTTCGTGGAGGTATCGACATCGGCCGAGACCACCGAGGCGGCGGTTTCTTCCGTACCGCTTTCCTCGAACACTTCAATGAAGCCGTTGTTCACATCGTGCAGCAGTCGATGATATTCCTCGATCGGCATGTCGAGTTCTTCGGCAATCTCGCGATCGGTGGCATGGCGACCATGCCGATGCTCGAGCCGCTGGATCGCCCGGTCGACGTCGCGGCTGGCCCGACGCACGCTGCGCGGCAACCAGTCTCGGCTGCGCAGCTCGTCGATCATCGTGCCCTTCACACGCTGCGAGGCGTAGGTCGCGAATGAGGCGCCCTGCGAGGCATCGAAGCGGTTGAAGGCATCCAGCAGACCCACCATGCCGGCCTGGATCAGGTCGTCGAGCTCGACGCTCGACGGCAGACGCACCTGCAACGACAACGCATGCCGCCTGACCAGCGGCAGGTATTGTTCCACCGCCTGGGACCGATCGATCTTGCCTTGAGCCGTATACATAGGTGATGCGCCTGAATGGTCAACCGCTGGCTACGCGTGGCACGTCCAGCGCGGTTGGTTTTTCGATGCAGGCAATACTAGGCGCTGGCAACAGATAGCGATTGGCGAATTAAGCGCAGGTTTCGGCCCCTTCTCGGCGAATAGCGTTATCGCGGCGGCCCCGAAGAACGCCTCACGGCCATCGGACAAAACCGCTGCCAGGGATTAAAGATTAACAGCGACGCGACGATATGTACCCCAGCGGCGATTTGCGGCCGCCACCGGCAAGCCGCCGCCTTCAACATAACGTACAAGGGAAACCGCCATGTCATTCGTGATCAACACCAACACGCTGTCGCTGACCGCCCAGCAGAACCTCAACTCTTCGCAGAAGACCCTGAACAGCGCCATCGAGCGTTTGTCTTCGGGCAGCAAGATCAATTCCGCCAAGGACGATGCCGCCGGTCAGGCCATCTCCAACCGCATGACCTCGCAGATCAACGGTCTCAAGCAGGCCTCGTCGAATGCCAACGACGGCATCTCGCTGGCCCAGACCACCGAAGGCGCGCTCAACCAGATCAACGACAACCTCCAGCGCGTACGTGAACTGACCGTGCAGGCCGCCAACGGCACCAACAGCCAGTCCGATCTGGAATCCATCCAGAACGAAATCGGCCAGCGCATGGAAGAAATCAATCGCGTGTCCGAGCAGACCGCGTTCAACGGCACCAAGGTGCTCGACGGCTCCAAGACCGAAATCAAGATCCAGGTCGGCGACAAGGACGATCAGACGATCTCCATCAACCTCGCCAACATGGACTCCGCTTCGCTGGGCCTTGATGGCTTCAACGTCGATGGCAAAAAGGACGTCGCATTCGATAATACCGGCCTGGGTGCGAACGAATCGCTCGTCTCCTACACGGGTGATGACGGCAGTACCGCCTACGCGGTCAAAACCGATGACGGCACCAACCCGGTGACCTTCGCTGCGGCAACGATTGATCCGACCGCCGGCACGGTTACGAGCGGGGCAGCCGTGACGCCGACGGGCGCCACAAAGGATATCGCCAACGGTGAGACGGTTTCCGCCGATGTCGCAAAAACCGCCGATCCGCTGGCCACGCTGGACAGCGCCCTGAAGCAGGTCGACGATCTGCGCTCGGATCTCGGTGCGGTCCAGAACCGTCTGGATTCGGCGATCAACAATATCTCCACCACCGAAATCAACATCTCCTCGGCCCGTTCGCGCATCACCGATGCCGACTACGCCACCGAAGTGTCGAACATGTCCAAGGCCCAGATCCTGCAGCAGGCCGGCACCTCCGTGCTCGCTCAGGCCAACCAGAGCACCCAGGGCGTTCTCTCCCTGCTCCGGTAAGCCGCGGCTATATCGATTCGCTTACGCGAAACAAAGGGCGCCTTCGGGCGCCCTTTTTTATGTGCTCGTTCGCGCACCCCTCGATGGCCCATGCGCTCTGCTGGCGCGAGCGCGAAGACGGATGCGGCCCATCTCAGAACTTTTGCAGAGCACATATAAAAGGCTAAAGAAAAAAAGATGCAAGGCGATATTCCATCAGCGGCGCGATACGCAGACCGCCCCTAAAGCCGCCGGCCATAGCCGGCCAGTCACAACGACTTAGACACAGGAAATCGCCATGTCATTCGTGATCAACACCAACACGCTGTCGCTGACCGCCCAGCAGAACCTCAACTCTTCGCAGAAGACCCTGAACAGCGCCATCGAGCGTCTGTCCTCGGGCAGCAAGATCAATTCCGCCAAGGACGATGCCGCCGGCCAGGCCATCTCCAACCGCATGACCTCGCAGATCAACGGTCTCAAGCAGGCTTCTTCGAATGCCAACGACGGCATCTCGCTGGCCCAGACCACCGAAGGCGCGCTCAACCAGATCAACGACAACCTGCAGCGCGTACGTGAACTGAGCGTGCAGGCTGCCAACGGCACGAACAGTCAGTCGGACCTGGAATCCATCCAGAACGAAATCACCCAGCGCCTGGGTGAAATCGATCGCGTATCCGAACAGACCGCCTTCAACGGCACCAAGGTCCTCGACGGCTCCAAGACCGAAATCAAGATCCAGGTCGGTGACAAGGACGATCAGACCATCTCCATTAACCTGGAGAATATGGATTCGGCCTCGCTGGGCCTCGAAGGCTTCAACGTCGACGGCAGCGTTGCATACGATGAAGCGGGTAGCACGCTGGGCGCTAACGATTCAGTCGTCTCTTATACCAATGAAGACGGCAATACAGCGTACGCAGTCAAAACCGACGATGGCACCAACCCGGTAACCTACGCCGCCGCTGTCATTGACGCCGATGGCGCAGTGACCTCCGGCGCCGCTGTAGCAGCCGCCGATATTTCTAATGAAGCGACTGTCGCTGACGGCGACACTGTTCGTAGCGATGCTGCGAAATCCGCCAACCCGCTGGCCACGTTGGACAGCGCCCTGAAGCAGG
>NZ_APNL01000029.1:0-27171 GCF_040361435.1 Salinisphaera sp. C84B14
GTAATGTGCGATGAACCTTTTTTTATGGGCGCGATCGATCCCGGTTCGTGGCTATCGACCGGATGCACCGTTCGGCAACGGCTTCACAATCTCGTGCCACGACGCGCGTTATCGTTATCGTCGACGCCCCAGGGGTGCCCAGCCCGATGAATTATCACCTGTATCTTTCAGCCGGATACGCCCATGTCTTATGAACACGAACGCCGCGACGCGCGCGTTGCCCTGGTGACCGGTGGCGCACGCGGTATTGGCCGCGCGATCACGCGACGGTTGCTGGCCGACGGTTTTCATGTCGGCGCACTCGACCACGACGCCGATGCGCTCGCCGAGCTCGAGCAAGAACTCAATGCCACGACCTCGTCCGATGCGAACCGTCTGGAAACCCTCGTCGCCGATGTCGCCAACGAATCGTCGGTTGCCGACGCCGTGGCCCGCCTCACCGACAAGTGGGGGCAACTCGACCTACTCGTAAACAACGCCGGAATCGCCGATCCCTTCAACGGCCCCATCGAATCGCTCTCGCTGGAAGACTGGAATCGCGTGATCGGCGTCAACCTCACCGGCTACTTTCTTTGCAGCAAACACTGCACGCCGTGGCTGCGTGATGCGCGGGGCGCGATCGTCAACATGGCGTCGAGCCGTGCGTATCAATCCGAAGCCGAGACCGAGGCCTATGCCGCGAGCAAGGGCGGCATCGTCGCACTCACCCATGCGTTGTCGGTCAGCCTGGGCCCGGCCATTCGCGTCAATGCCGTCGCCCCCGGATGGATCGATGTTCGTGATGAACAAGGCGAAAGCGACAGCCCGCCGGCCCTACGCGATATCGATCATGAACAGCATCCGGTCGGGCGCGTCGGCCGTGGCCACGACATCGCCGCGCTGGTCGCTTTCCTCGCCGGCCCGGAGTCGGGATTCATCACCGGCCAGACGCTCGTGGCCGATGGCGGCATGACCCGTAAGATGATTTATGCGCATTAGATACCATCTTGCTGAACAGCTGCGAGCGGCCACCTTGCGGTCGCGCAATCGATTGTGCGCAATGCTTGTGTTCGACGATCATCGCCCGTAACGTTCAGGACGTACCTACAACAAAAGGAGTTCCGTATGCCCGTTCGCAAAGCTAACGCGCAGTGGCAAGGTGATCTGAAATCCGGCAAGGGCAACATGTCGCTCGAAAGCGGCGCCTATGAAGGCCAGTTCTCTTTCAAGACCCGGTTCGAAGAAGGCACGGGCACGAACCCCGAAGAACTGATCGGCGCCGCGCACGCGGGCTGTTTTTCGATGCAGTTCTCGGCAATGCTTGCCGAAGAAGGCCATACGCCGGATTCGATCCAGACCGAGGCGAAGGTGCATTTCTCGGTGAGCGGCACGCCTACCATCGAACGCATCGAACTGATCACCCGGGGCAAGGTGCCCGGCATGGACGCGAGCGAGTTCAAGGACGTGGCAGCCAAGGCCAAGGAAGCCTGCCCGGTATCGCGCCTGTACAAGGGCGCCGAAATCAGCCTGGATGCCGAGCTGGACACTTAAACGCCTGACCTCAGCACGTGCATGAAAGCCGGGCCCTGCCCGGCTTTTTTTGTGGCCAAGGCCTATCGCGTAGCGCGCAGATGCAGCGGCATCGACCGGCGTTGCAGCGCCGGTGTTGGCGTTAATCGTCGCTCAATCGGCAAATTTATCGCGCTAGCCATTGTTTTTTGCGAGATCGTCGCAACGTCTCGTTGTTCATACGCGAAAAACAGCAGAGCAAGCCAACATGGAAGTCAAGCAGGACAGTGTCGTAAGCATCCATTACGTACTGCGTGATACGGACGGCGAAATCATCGATCAGTCGAGCGAAGGCCAGCCGCTGGCCTATCTTCATGGCCATGGCAACATCGTGCCGGGCCTGGAAAAGGCGATCGAGGGTCATGGCCAGGGTGAAGAGGTCAAGGCGACCGTCGAACCCGAGGAAGGCTACGGCCCCTACCGCGAAGAGCTGGTACAGAAAGTCAGCCGCGACGCATTCCAGGGCGTTGACGAACTGGCGCCGGGCATGAGCTTTCGTGCCGAATCCGATGCCGGCCCCATGATCGTCACGGTCAAGGAAGTCGAAGGCGAAGAAGTCACGGTCGATGGCAACCATGTCCTGGCCGGGCAGACGCTGAACTTCACCGTCAACATCGAAGATGTCCGTGAAGCCAGCAGCGAAGAGATCGAGCACGGTCACGTGCACGATGGCTCGACCCACGGCTGATAGCCGTCCGGCTTGAACCTGCGTGCGCAGCCTCTACGGGGGCTGCGCCCGGGTTCGTCGTGGATCGACCCGGCATCTGGACTGTCGAACCACCGGGTCGATGATCTACGCATGCAACCGCAAGCGTACTACGGGTATAGAACGCCAGGACTTGAAGCGCATGGCAACTGGCCGTTCGCTCCTTGGCGATGCCCGTTCAAACATTGAAAGGTGATCTGTGATGGACGCCCCCGTACTTCTGATAACCGGCGCTTCAAGCGGCATTGGCGCCGCCACGGCCCGTCACGCCGTCGCCAACGGCTACCGAGTGGCGCTAGCGGCCCGCTCGGCTGACAAGCTCGAAACGCTGGTCGCCGAACTGGGCAGCGAATCGTCGCTCGCCCTGACCTGCGACGTGACCGACAAGGCCTCGCAGCAGGCCATGGTCGATCAGACGCTGAGCCATTTCGGGCGTATCGATGCAGTGTTTGCCAATGCCGGTATCGGCGGCAGGCCGGGTGGCTTCTGCGGCGCGGACAGCGACGTATGGAAGGACATGATCCTGACCAACGTCTACGGCGTCGGGCTGACCATTCAAGTGTGCGCAGAGGCCCTCAAAGAAAGCAGAGGCCATCTGCTAATCACCGGATCGGCCGCCGGCCGCACCACGATTCCGGGCTCCATGTACAGCGCCACCAAGTGGGCTGTCTCCGCCATTGGCTACGGCGTACGCGAGGAGCTGCGAGGTACCGGTATCCGCGTGACGCTGATCGAGCCGGGCATGGTCGATACGCCGTTCTTCGACGAACAGCCCGACCATGCGCTGACCGATCAGGATATCGCCGAAGCGGTCCTGTTCTCGCTTACGCGCCCGGCCAGCGTCGACGTCAACGAGATCCTCGTACGTCCAACGCCACAAATCGACGATTGATCTGCGCGTAGTAAGCACGGACACAAAAAAACCGGCGCCCCACGGCTGCCGGTTTTTTTTGCGTCATTGACCCGGCATCACAAAATAGATGATTTCTCGCGTGATAGCGCGGGTGCGAGTGCGAGTGCGAGTGCGAGTGCAGGCACACCACGTCCAACAACCGTGGCGCCTTGTAAATAAACGACGGCCACGTGCCGGCGTTTATTCTTCGATGGCGTTTAAAACAGCTGACGCGGTCAGCTGTTCTAGTGCCGAACTCATAGCGCCCCGGTCTATTCGACCAGCAGAAAACCGGCGATCCAGCCGGTGCGGCCGTCGTCGAACCGAATCCGACGCCAGTCTTCTTCACGGCCGGTCACCATCACGCGCTCGTTGCGCTTGGCCTGGAACTTGACCCGGTTGCCGGTAGACGGACCCGAACGCACGTTGACGACATCGCCACCGATATAGCGAATCGGCCCGGTTTCCGACACACCTTGGGGCAGATCCGCCTGGGCGTCGTCGCTCTGCGGCGGTGCTTCGCTTACCTGGCCCATGTCGGCCGCGGGCGCCTCCTCATCATCACTAGCCAGGGGCTCGGTACTGCCGGCCAGCAGGAAGTCCGCCACCCAGCCAATCGCATAATCGTCGGCGAAAACCACCTGCCGCCAATCGCCGTCGCTATCCAGCACGGCCACAGGCGTGCTGCGATCGGCCTGACGAATCACGCGCCCGCGCGTGCTCGGCTGGCTGCGAATGTTGACGTTGTTACCGTCGATACGCGACTGCGGCAGGCTGTCGATGATCTGCGGGAGATTGTTGCGCGCCGATTCATTGCCTGCTTCGGCTGCCTTGGCCGCCCAGCGCGTCGCCTCGGCGAGATCCTGGGGTACGCCGTTGCCGCGCACGTAGAGCACCGCCAGATTATTCTGCGCAGCCGGCTCACCGTGCTCGGCCGCACGTTTGAACCACTCGGCCGCCTTGGCGTCGCTCTGCGGTACGCCGTGGCCTTCCTGATACATGATGCCGAGGTTGTGTTCGGCCTTGGAATAATTCTGGGCCGCTGCCTTCTCATACCAGTCCCGCGCCTGGGCATAATCCTGCTCGACGCCGTAGCCCTCGTCGTAAAGCACGCCCATGTTGTACTGGGCCGTGGCATTGCCGTTCTCCGCCAGCGGCCGTGCGCTTTTGAGAACCTCGGCTGCTTGCGCTTCGCTCGGGCCCTGTTGGGCTAGCGCGCCCGTGGCACAGACCAGTGCGCTGATCGCTATAACGGCAAGCCGTGAAATCGCTTTGTGCTTCATGCTCAATCCTTGCATCGCGGCCAGACAGTCGACCGCTTACCCCTCATTCAGAAACGCTTTTTACCAGACCCGAATGCGCGATCAAATAGCGCGCGACCGGCCGGCCTTCCCCCGGTACTAAGTTTGCACCGACGAATCCGGTGCATGTAAGCCGTAGCGTACACGAGCCCAGCCATACATCGCCGCCCCGCCCAGCATCCACGCGCCGAATATCGCCCATTCTACCGGCGCCAGCGCCGAGGGGCTGGTCGGCATATAAAGCATGATCAGCGCGATAGAAAGCACAAACGCGACTATTCCGACGAGTTTGCCCGCCGGCACGACGAACGGCCTGTCCATATGCGGTTCACGATAGCGCAGAACCAGAAACGATGCGGCTACAAAAAGATAGGCAAGCACGATGCCCAGACCGCCGGCATTGACCAGCCAGACCATCGCACTGCGTCCGAGCAGCGGCGCCAGCGATGTCACGATACCGATCAGCAGGATGGCGTTGGTGGGCGTGTTGTAGCGCGGATGCAGCTTAGCGAACGCGCGCGGCAGCATATCGGCCTTGGCGAGCGCATAAATGGCGCGCGAGCCGCCGATATAAAACGCATTCCAGCTGGTGATGATGCCGGCAATACCGGCCAGCACCATCAGCTTGCCAGCCCAGGCGCTGGAAAACGCAGCCGCCATGGCGTCCGGCACGGCCAGCGCGTCGAGGTCGATACCCTGCGGCGAAAGCACGTAGGCAGTGAAGAAAATGATCGCCGCATACCAAAACACGGCAAGCAGAACCGAAAACACCAGCAGGCGGCCGATATCCCGGTGCGGCATGTCGATTTCCTCTGCCGCCTGCGGAATCACGTCGAAACCGACGAACATGAATGGCACCATCACGAGCACGCTCATGATGCCGCCGGCCACGCTCGATTCACCCGTGAAGAAAGGCGTTAGATTGCCGCTCTCGCCGCTGAAAAGCGCACCGGTGAGAAACAACAGCCCGACCGCCACGATCAGCAGCGTAACCAGTTTTTGCAACAGGGCTGCCGTACGAATACCAATGTAATTGACCCACATCATCAGCAGCGAACCGACCACGCCGACCAGCGCCCAGGTAGCCTCGACCTCCCAGCCGGCCACGGTCCACAGATACCCCACGCTGTAGCCCGGCACGATGTTCTCGACCACGGTCGGCAGCGCGACCGCTTCGAAGGACACGACCGTCATATAGCCCAGCACAATCGCCCATGTGCATATGAACGACGCCATATGCCCGAGGCCGCGATAGCTGTAGACGTGTTCGCCGCCAGCCTGCGGCATGGCAGCGGCGAGCTCGGCATAGGTCAGACCGACCAGCACGATCGCCACGCCACCGAGCAGAAATGCCGTAACGGCACCCAGACTGCCCGCCGACACGATCCAGTTGCCGGTCATGACGATCCAGCCCCAGCCGATCATCGCCCCGAATGCCAGGGCCAATACGTCCTTGCTCGCCAATACCCGCACGAAGCGAGGTGAGTCGCCGCTTGTAGTCATCATTCCCCCTGGCCCGAGGGCCGTCCGATCGCACCATGACTCCCTGGAGGCAGGTTAGCACCCGCGCGGATAACAGACATGATCTTGTTACGCCCTGTGAACACGAATACCGACCGCCACGTTGCTGCCCAAAGTCGTGCCAGACAAGCCGCGCAACGCCGCATGGCAGGATTTTGGGCGCAACGTGCACGGGCGTGCTCTATTTTTTCGCGATCCGGCGTTTCAGCGCGCCCACGTCGATTCGCTACACAACGCGCGGCGCGACGCTTTTATTAGCGTTAACAGGCCCTGGCCCGGCCCAAAACAGATCCTGCAACAGCTGACCGGTCGAGTTGATAACGCGCGTGTGCCAAAGCAAGCGCGCCTCGGCCGACGGCCGTGACCCTTTGAAAACAAAAGACCAACGGGTGCCGGCGTTTATTTTTTCGACGGCGTTAAAACGGCTGACGCATTCAGCTGTCGTGGTGCCGGAGTAAGGGTTGCCGGGGAGGTGGGCTCGGGGCCGTCTGGGCATGAGCGCGTGGCCGCGCACGACCGCACCCGCAATCATTCCCAACGACAAAATAGGCCGGAAAAAGCAGCCCCGTGATGCGCGAGGCCGCGCCAGTATTAGCCGCGTGCCCAACCCGGGGAATTTCGTGCACCGCCTGCGAAAAAGCGCGTTACCCGTTGCGATAAAAGCGAAAAAGCGAGAATACCGCGATGAAAAGCAGATCCACCACCGTACAACAATCGCGCTCGGGCTCGTTTTTCGCGCGATGTTACTGTATAACCCCGTGGGAAAAGCGGTTTTGCACAACGCCTCGGTGGGGACCGGGACAGAGTGATGCAACTGCGACGAAACTTTTCGTCTTTATGACAGGTCGAAGACGACTGTCGGGCGATGATTTCATCGTGCAAAGCGCGAGAGACCGAGGGTATTGAATGCGTTGGTCGAAATTTTTGCGTGCCGGTACGCACGGCGCGCTGGGTATGAGTTTGTTCGTATGCATGGGGGGCAGCGTCCATGCGAACCCCTTCTCGCAGGGCGCTCAGGCGAGTCTGCATGCCGCTGCGTTCGAAAGTGGCAGCGGGTTCGATGCCGACGAGTCCAGCGCCGCAGTGACCAGCAAGCTCGGTCCGGACGAACGGCAGGCGCTGCTGGCGAAGAGCGCCCCGGAGATCACGCCCTGGCTGGAAGTCACGGTCAAATCGGGCGATTCGCTCTCGCGCGTGTTCGAGCGCGTTGGGCTGCCGGCCCGCGAGCTTATGGCGCTTCTCGCACTCGGCGACACCGTGGCCCCACTCAAGCGACTGCGTCCCGGCGATACGCTGGAACTGCGCAAGACCACCGATGGCCGTCTCGCCGAACTTCGCTTCGAACTCGACGCGATCAAGACGCTTTCGATAACCCGCTCCGGCGTCGAGAGCGAAGCCGGCGCGGGCGCGCTAAACGCCCAGATCGTGCGCCTACAAACCCAGACTCGCCAACTCACCGCGCGTGGCACGGTCGAGGGCTCGCTTTCGCGTTCGCTGGCGAAGGCCGGCGTACCTGCGGCGGTGTCCGCCCAGCTCGCCCACATCTACCGCTACCGCGCCAACCTCTCGCGGCAAATGCATGCGGGCGATCGCTTCAGCATCGTTTACGAAGCCGAATACGCAAACGGCGAGCGCGTGGCCACGGGCCCGGTCGTCGCGGCCAGCATCACGACGGATGGTCGCAACCTGAAAGCGTTTCGCGCCGTCAACGAGGACGGCGAAACGCGCTATTACGATGCCGAGGGCCGGGCGTACGAGCCGTCGCTGTCGCGCCACCCCGTCAACTACAGTCGGATAAGCTCGCCCTATAATCCGGATCGCCTGCATCCGATTCTGCATATCCGTCGCCCGCACTGGGGCGTTGATATGGCCGCCCCGCGCGGTACGCCGATCCATGCCGCCGGCGATGGCGTAGTGAAATTCGTCGGCCGCCGGCACGGCTATGGACGTATCGTGCAGCTGAGCCATTTCGACGGTTATTCCACCCGCTACGGCCATATGTACCAGTTCGCCGACGGCCTAAAGCGCGGCGATCACGTCAAGAAGGGCCAGGTCATCGGCTATGTCGGCGCCACCGGCGAAGCCACCGGCCCACACCTGCATTATGAAGTTCGCCTGAACGGCCGTCCGCATAATCCGTTGACCATGAAGCTGCCGGACGGTCACCCGCTGCCGAAATCCCGCCTCGCGGCCTATACCAGCCGTATTCAGCCGCTGATCGCAGCGCTCGACGACGTGCCGAACATGAGTCAGACGCTGGTGGCGTCAAGCGCGGGCGCTCGTCACGGCTGTACGCAGGCCAGCACGGTGAATGCGACGTTCGCCCTGACCCCGCACAACCTGCAGCGCAGCCATTCGCTGGCAGATCTATTCTGCGTGGTCTCGAGCGACAGCAACGCCTAGACAAGACAGCAGCCGGCCACTGCCCGGGGCACGACACACACTACTTGCCAGGTCCCTGCCCGCGGCCGGCATGATGCATGGCGCCTGCCGTCCCGACCCCGATCCAATACGGACTGCGAGGTCGCACACGGGGCCCTGCCCGGGCCGGTTCCCGACGCCGATGTAACCCGGCGGCGCGCCGCCCACCGAGCGCCGGTCGCCCGGCGCGCGCATCGCCGCCAGACCCGCCTACCAGCCACTCATGGCTCACATTCGGCTTGTAATACGACAGGCCGTAATCGATACGCGCTGTGCCCCACGGCACGGCCGGGGCCGCCGCGCGAGCTGCGCCGAGCACCGCCGTACGCGCCGATGCTGCCTACGGCGCCGTTCGAATCGAGCGACCCGCAGATCGCGTGTAAAGGCGCATCGAGCGACAGAAAGAAAAAAGCCGCGCCGATCGCGATGATCGGCGCGGCTCTCGTGCCGGAATTATCGAATTCGGCTAACGGTCGGGCTGCGAACGCTTGCCCTCGTCGTCCGCGTCTTCCAGATCCTCGTCTTCCCAGACATCGTTGAGGATATCGCGGGCTTCGAAGGCGTCTGCGCCAACCGGCATGGATTCGTGCTTTTCATAAAGGTCGAGCAGCATGCGACGGCGATCGTCGCGCAGCTCGCGGGCAAGCACGAATACCATCATGTAGAGAATGAACACGAACGGCAGTGCCGCCAGCAGTGAGCCGGTCTGAAGACCCTTGAGGCCGTTCTCGCCGCCAGCCGAAATCAGCGTCAGACAAATCGCCGAGATCAGCAGCCCCCAGGAAAGTCGCTTGTAGAGCGGGGGCTCGAGCGAGCCCTCGTCGGTCATCTGCGCCACGATATAGGAGGCCGAATCGGCCGAGGTGACCAGAAACACGAAGATCAGGCACATCGCCAGAATGGACAGGGCCGTACTGAACGGCATCATGTCGAAGAAGCTGAACAGCGCCGAGGTGATGTCCTTATCCGCCGCGGCAGTCAAGCTTCCTGCCGCGTCGCCGAACAGCTCCATATGCAAGCCGGCGCCGCCGAACACGCCGATGAAACCACAGGCCAGCAGCGGCGGCACGATAAGCACGCCCATGACGTACTCACGGATAGTGCGACCTTTCGAAATGCGGGCCACGAAGGTGCCCACGAACGGCGACCAGGCAATCACCCAGGCCCAATAAAAGACCGTCCAGCTCGAAATCCAGGCCTCGCCAGTATCCTCGAACGGATCCATCCGCAGGCTCATGGTGACGAAGTTGGAGATGTAGTCGCCCACGCCCACGACGATGGTGTTGAGAATGAACAGCGTGGGGCCGGTGAACAGAACCCAGCCCATCAGCCCCAGACACAGGGCCAGATTGATGTTCGACAGCCACTGAATGCCCTTGTCCAAACCGGAATAGCTGGACAGCGTGTAGCAGGCACACATGACGCCCAGAATGATGAACTTCCAGAGCGTGGTGTCGGGTACGCCGAACATCTGGTTGAGACCACCATTGATCTGCAGCACGCCCAGTCCGAGCGACGTGGCCACGCCCATGACGGTGGCCACCACCGCCAGAATGTTGAGGCCATCGCTGGTGGGCTGGCGTGCCGGCTTGGGCAGCTTGTTGGTCAGCGGCGCAAGCACGGTCGAAACCAGACCGGATTCGTTCTTGCGAAACTGAAAATAAGCGATGATCAGGCCGACGATCGAAAAACCGGCCCACTGGCTCACGCCCCAGTGAAAGAAGCTGTACTGAATCGCATAGCGTGCCGACTGCGGGCTCGACCCCGGCATATCGTTATACGGCGGATTCAGATAATGCAGTATCGGCTCGGCCAGGCCGTAGAACACAAGGCCCACGCCGAACCCGGCAGCGAGCAGCATGCTCACCCAGGAAAAGAAACTGTATTCGGGCTGGCTGTAAGGCTCACCGAGACGGATTTTGCCGTACCGGCTCAGGGCAAGCCCCACCAGAAAGATGACAAAACCGAACACCGACAGCAGATAAAGCCAGCCGAAGACGTGCGAGATCGCGTCGAGAGCGCTGCTGGCAAAGTTGCCGAAAGCCTTGGGAAAACTTGCGCCGACGATTACTAGCGCGAGAATGATAAGCGCCGAACCGGTATATACACGCTGGCTGCGCGATAGCAATTTACTCAAGTGACCCCCAGAAGATCGGTGTAATGACGCCACGTCGAACACCTGCAGCGCTGCGTCCCGGCCGTGGTCTTGATCATATTGTGCACTAGTTGTCTTCCATTACTAGCACTTCGGCCGAAGCCTCGCAAACGCCCCGAATCGCTTTTGGAAGGCGTTTCGGCGCTAGGCGCGCAAGCCGGCGCGACGCGGTCGGCGCGATCATCCCAGCCTGGCCCATGTCTTGCATGGAAGCCGGCTTGTTTCATTTTATAGAGATAGCGAATGAATTATGGAATCGCAGGCGCGGTGGCGTTGTGCTGCAGCGTGATGAGCGTGCAGGCCGCAGCCGATGATTTCGACGTACTGCAGCCGCTGGCCGACAAGCCGCAGAAAATGACTGCCGGGGCCTACGCCGGCAATTACTACGTGCCGTCCACGACCCAGACCGTCAACTGGGGCTATTTGCCCAACCAAAGTGCAAAGCCGGTGCTGACCGTGCCCTCGGGTAGTGCAGTGACGTTCGACACCATTTCTCATGAGGGCATCCTCGAAGACCAGGGCCGCGATCCCGTCGCCTATTTTGCGACCAAAGGTGTAGCCGAGGACCAGGTGCTCGACGATGCGATCGCGATCACGGCGTCCGATCTCGAGCACGATTTCTTCAACGACGGCCCGCATATCGTCACCGGCCCGGTGGCCATCGAAGGCGCCGAGCCGGGCGACGTGCTCAAGGTCGAGGTCATCAAGCTCGAACCGCGCGTGCCCTACGGCGTGATCTCGAACCGACATGGCAAGGGCGCCCTGCCCGGCGAATATCCGAAAACCGAACCTGAGCCCAACCCCAGCAGCGAGCACCCGGAACGCTATGCCAACGTGTCCACGTTCGCTCCGATCGTCAAGGACGGCGATCGCTGGTACGGCACCCTCGACGCGGGTAACGAGCGCACCATTCGCTTCCCGCTGCACCCGTTCATGGGCATCATGGGCGTCGCCCCGGCCACCAACGAACCGGTCAACTCGGTGCCGCCGTCACGTATCGGCGGCAATGCCGACATCAACGACCTGGGCGTGGGCAGCACCGTCTACTACCCGATCGAAGTCGACGGTGGCCTGTTCTATACCGGCGACAGCCACTTCACGCAGGGTGACGGCGAAGTGGCGCTGACCGCGCTGGAAGGCTCGATGCGGGCTACGCTGAAGCTTACGGTGCTCAAGAGCGGCAAGGCCGAGCTTCCGGGCAAACAGGTGGACAAGCTGCTCGGTGAAACCAACGATTACTGGATTACCGTCGGCCTGGATGAGGATCTCGATCTGGCCATGAAGGATGCCGTACGCGAGTCGATTCGTTTTCTGCACCAGCATTACGATATCGACGAGGCGCTGGCCCTGGCCTATCTGAGTGCGGCAACCGACTTCGAAGTCTCGCAGGTCGTGGACAAGACCAAGGGCATTCACGCGCTCATCCGCAAGGCCGATTTCAAGGAATTCGACGGCGACAACGACTAACCGCTCCGTTAGGCCGACGCCTGTCCGAGACGGGTTTTATCGATACGCCGGCCCAGGCAAACCGCCTGGGCCGGCTTTTTCTTGCCGTTCAGGCCCAGTTCGACAAATGCCTTACCATGCAGGGCTATTATTCGAACCAACGTAACTATGGATCTCATTCGTATCCTGCTGTCTATCCTGCTGCCGCCGCTTGGCGTGTTTCTTCAGGTCGGTATTGGTCTGCATTTCTGGCTCAACGTCATACTCACGCTGTGCGGCTACGTGCCCGGCATCATCCATGCGGTCTATATCATCCTCAAACGTTAGTCCGAAGGCTGTAAAAAACCGTATTGATGCCCACTGTTGGGCATAGGGGCATGGTGGCCGGGTTCCCGGCCGCCACTGCGCCCCGCGATGCAGCAAAGCAACCCGTTGCCCCGCTGTGAACAGGGTGAGCGTGTATCGCGATGCATGTACCCACCCAGAGCTTTCTTGCCGGCATGAGCGCTGATGCTATGAAAACCGATCTCTCCGTTCTCGATCTCGTGCCCGTACCCAGCGGCATAGCCGCCTCGATGGCGGTGCGCGCGAGTATCGATCTGGCGCGTCTGGCCGAGCGTTGTGGCTATACCCGTTACTGGATCTCGGAACACCACAGCATGCCGAGTATCGCCAGTTCAGCGCCCGAAGTACTGCTGTCGCGGGCGGCGGCGCTCACCGAGCGAATTCGGGTCGGCTCGGGCGGCATCATGCTGCCCAACCATGTGCCGCTGCGAGTGGCAGAAACGTTTCAGACGCTGGAAGCGCTCTATCCGGGCCGTATCGACCTGGGGCTGGGGCGTGCTCCCGGTTCCGATGCCCGTGCCAGTCGCGCGCTGCGTGCCGCGTCGGGAGAGCAGTTCGCCGACCTGCTCAACGAAATGCTCGCGCTTTCGCGCGGCACGCTGCGGCGTGGCCACCCCTACGAGGGCGTGACGGTCAGCCCCAGTGACGTGTCCCTGCCACCCATCTGGATCCTGGGCTCCAGCGGTGCAAGCGCACACGTCGCCGGCTCTGCCGGCATGGGTTACAGCTTTGCGAGTCATTTCAGCCCGGTGCCTGCCGAACCGGCGCTGCGACGTTACCGGGGCGCGTTCACCCCGTCGCCCGCCTTTCCCGAGCCCCATGCCATACTCGGGGTTTCCGTCATCTGCGCGCCGACGGATGAAGAAGCGGAGCATCTTGCGGCGACCGTCGATCTGATGTGGCTGCGGTTGCGCAAGGGCGAGTTTCTGCCGCTGCCCTCGCCTGAAGAAGCGCTGGCCTACGACTACTCCGAGATGGAACGCAACGCCATTCTGGAGAACCGCCACCGGCACGTAATCGGCAGTCCTGACACCGTGCGCGAGCAACTCGACGCGCTCTGTACCGATGGTGAACCGGACGAAATCATGGTGGTATCGAATATTCATGATCCCGCCAAGCGCTTGCGCAGCTACGAGCTCGTGGCACAAGCCATGGCGCGGTAAACCCACCGCGCCGCGAAGACAAACCTCGAGCAACCGTGCCGCCCGGGATTATTTCCCCAACTTTCCGCTAAGTTAGCGATTCGAGTTCAAACACGTCACAATACGTCATGTACGGTTAAATGGACCCCAATCCTATGGGCGCTTCCCACGAACAAGACGACGACGATCTGGATTTTCGCTTTCTGGACGAGCAGCTTTGTTTTTCGCTGTATACGGCGACTCATCGGATCATCCGCGCGTACCGACCTCTACTGGAACCGTTGGGTCTGACCTACGTCCAGTACCTCGTCATGCTCGTGCTGTGGGAAAAAGCGCCGCGCTCGGTCGGCGAGCTGGGCAGTGAACTGCATCTGGACAGCGGTACTCTGACCCCTTTGCTCAAGCGCATGGAAAAAGCCGCACTTGTCGTGCGCGAACGCGACAGCGAGGATGAGCGCCGAGTGCTGATTTCCCTGACCGACCAGGGCCTGGCACTCAAGCACAAGTCCAAAGAAATACACGAAGCCATGCTATGCCAGGTCGAACTGACCCGGCCCGAAGCCATGCAGCTGCGCAAGCGCATCATGGTGCTGGCCGATACGCTGCGCCAGGCATAGCCGCTACCCTAAAGCCAAGACTTTGGCGGCGGCATCGCGCCTGCGTTAGGGGATTTTACGCATAGCCCGGCGGCAGCCACTCACACAGACTGACGCGCCCCTCACCGACAAGGCCGCTCACCTGACATGTGGCAGTGGATCAACGACAACGCACAGGCACTGTCATTCTTTGCCAGCCTCGGCACGCTCGCCGTATGGCTGTTCTATGCACATCTGCTTTATGCCGGCTTTCGCCGTCAGCGCCAGGCCCGCATTCTGATCAATCAGGGCTGGGGCCAGCAGATCGACTCGGTCTGCCTGATCAGTAACATGAGTCAGGAGCCAATCTATATCCATAGCCTGGTGATGACCATTCGCACCCGCGACGACGAATACAGCGAATCGATCACCGATTTCGATACCGCCGAGCCGCGCGACAGCGAAGATCGTCCCCAGAACGTGACTCGGCAGGGGCCGTTGAACTCCGGCGAGCAAATGAACCTCGGCACGTTTCGTTCCGTCATACGCCAGACGGCCAAGCGTCACGATAACCTCGAGCCCGACGACGATCGCCCGATTCGAACGCTCGACATCGCTAACTTCAAGATTACCGTGATCGCGAGTTACGGGCCGGAAGGCGGCATCATCGGCGCGCAACGCAAGTTCATCGTCTCCGGTGAAGACAACGAGCTGATGCGCCCCGCCGCGACCACCACCAAGCGCATGGCCAAGCGCCACGCCCGGGCCAAGCTACAGGACTGGCTCGAGCAGCAGCTATAACTAGCCATGCCGGCCGTCGTACGGCCGGCATGTAACGGCCACTAGCAACGACCCTGCTTCGCCAGCCCCGGTGGGCAATGGCGCGAGCCGCGGCCCTCGTAGCGCGAGTCGTAACGACGGTCGTAATCACGGCGATCGCCATCCGTGGTGACCGCCGCGCCCCCAGCGGCGCCGGCAGCACCGCCCAGGATTGCACCGGTACGCCCACCCACTTCGTTACCAATCGCCGCACCGGCGGCCCCGCCGAGCCCGCCGCCAATGGCGGCGTCCAGCGTTTCGTCGTCCAACGCAAACGCCGACGTGCTCATACCGAGGGCCACCAGACCCGCAAAGGCCAGGCGATGAATATTGTGTTTGCGCATTGCTTCACTCCAGGCGCTGTTGGTCAACGTAGAGCAAGTAAAGCCGATTCACGCTGAATTCCCCGTGAATCAGTCCGCCGAATGATCGACGGCCCGAGGTGCCGCGATGCGCCGCGGCAGAAACCAGACGCAATAAAAAAGCCTGCCTGGCGTTTGCGGCCAGGCAGGCTTGTTCATCGCAGATCGGCGGGCGCCGGATCAGCCGAAGGCCTGAATCCCGGTCTGGGCGCGGCCCAGAATCAGCGCGTGCACGTCGTGCGTACCTTCATAGGTGTTGACCGCTTCCAGATTCATCACGTGGCGGATCACGTGGTACTCATCGGAAATACCGTTGCCGCCGTGCATGTCGCGCGCCTGGCGGGCGATATCCAGTGCCTTGCCGCAGTTGTTGCGCTTCATCAGCGACACCATTTCGGGCGCCCAGTTGCCTTCGTCCATCAAACGGCCCAGACGCAGGCAGCCCTGCAAACCGAGGGTGATCTCGGTCTGCATGTCGGCGAGCTTTTTCTGGATCAGCTGGGTCGCGGCCAGCGGACGCTTGAACTGCTTGCGATCGAGCGTATAGCTGCGCGCGGCATGCCAGCAGAATTCGGCCGCGCCCATCGCGCCCCAGGAGATGCCGTAGCGGGCCTTGTTCAGGCACGAGAACGGGCCCTTCAGGCCTTCGACGTCGAGCCGATTCTCTTCCGGCACGAAACAGTCGGAGAGCATGATCTGACCCGTGGCCGACGCACGCAGCGAGAACTTGCCTTCGAGCTTGGGTGTTTCCATGCCGCCAAAATCGCGCTCGACCACGAAACCGTTGATCTTGCCGTCGAGGTTGGCCCAGACGACCGCCACGTCGGCGATCGGCGAGTTGGTGATCCAGTTCTTGGCACCGTTCAGGACATAGCCGCCGTCGACCTTCTTGGCCTTGGTGCTCATGGAGCCGGGGTCGGAGCCATGATCGGGTTCGGTCAGTCCGAAGCAGCCGACCCATTCACCGCTGGCGAGCTTGGGCAGATATTTCTCGCGCAGCGTTTCGCTGCCAAAGGTATAGATCGGAAACATCACCAGCGAGGACTGCACGCTCATCGCCGAGCGATAGCCGGAGTCCACCGATTCCACTTCGCGCGCCAGCAGGCCGTAGCAGACATGGTTCAGGCCGGCGCCGCCGTACTGTTCGGGGATGGTGGCCCCCAGCATGCCGAGCTCGCCGAGCTCGTTCATGATCTCGCGGTGGAATATTTCGTGACGGTTGGCCTCGAGCACGCGCGGCATGAGGCTGTTCTGACAATAATCATGGCCCGCATCGCGGATCATGCGCTCGTCTTCGGTGAGCTGTGCGTCGAGCAGCAGCGGATCGGACCAGGCGAAATCTTTCATGACGAGGCTCCATTCGTTCGTTCGATAAGCATGGCAACACCCTGCCCGATGCCGATACACAGGCTGATCAGGGCATAGCGGCCGTTGATACGTTCCAGCTGGCGCAGGCCGGTGAGCGCCAGACGGGCGCCCGAGGCGCCCAGCGGATGACCCACCGCGATCGCGCCGCCGTTGGGGTTGAGACGTTCGTCGTCGCCGGCCAGCCCCAGCTGATGACAACAGCCCAGCACCTGGGCCGCGAACGCTTCGTTAATTTCGATGACGTCCATATCCTTGAGCGTAAGCCCCGCGCGATCGAGCACCTTCTGGCAGGCGCCGACCGGCCCCAGACCCATCACCCGGGGCGGCACACCCACCACACCACCGGCGATGATACGCCCTCGTGGCTGGATCCCGGCGGCTTCGCCGGCTTTTTTCGACCCAATGATCAACGCGCCGGCGCCATCATTCACGCCCGATGCATTACCGGCCGTGATAATGCCGTCGGCCACGATCGGCGGCAGCTTGGCGAGCTTGTCGACGGTGCTGGTCGGGCGCGGGTGTTCATCGGCGTCGACCGAGAGCGGCGGCTGCTTGCGCCCCTGGGCCACCTCCAGCGGCATGATTTCTTCATCGAAGAAACCGCCGGCACGGGCGGCCTCGTAGCGGGCCTGGGACTGGGCCGCATAGGCATCGGCCGCCTCGCGGCTGATGCCGAAATCGTCGGCGACGTTCTGGGCCGTTTCCGGCATCGCGTCGGCGCCGTATTCGTCCAGAATCTTCGGGTTTGGAAAACGTGCCCCGATGGTCGAATCGAATACCGAGACGTTACGGGAATAGGCCTTGTCGGCCTTGGCCATCACGAAAGGCGCCCGGCTCATGGATTCGACGCCGCCGGCGATGACCAGCGCGCCTTCGTCGACCGTGACCGCGCGGGCTGCGTCCACGGTGGCGGCCAGGCCGCTGCCGCACAGACGGTTGACCGTCTGGCCTGCAACCGATACCGGCAACCCAGCCAGCAGGCCGGCATGGCGGGCCACGTTGCGCGCGTCTTCACCGGCCTGGTTGGTACAGCCGGCGATGACGTCTTCGTAGTCGTTGCTATCAAACGGGTTGCGCTCGATCAGCGTACGAATGACCGCGGCGAGCATATCGTCCGGCCGAACCGGCGCGAGCACGCCGCCGTGACGGCCAAACGCGGTGCGCAGGCCATCGTAGATATAAGCGTCGAGCATGCAATCTCCATCAGCAATCGCGACCGATACCGTATCGACAGTCGCGCGCATTCGGCGTGCGGCCTGAGATATCGTCTTTTTATTGTCGTGTTCTTGTTCGTTGGCGGCCTGAGTCGAAACCAGCGCGACTCGTGGCTGAGACGAATACGCGCCTGCGCACGGTGCAGGCATGGCCAGACATGCAAGAAGCCGAAACAGTGTTTCAAAAACCGTGAGAAAGAATAGGCCGTGGCCCGCCCCAACGCAACCACAGTACGCACGGCATGCATGATCGGGATGCCCGTACGGTGGCGCCCCGGCCGCGCGCGCTCCATGAATTGACCGCAACCCGAGCAAGGTCTACTTTGCTCGAACAACGAAATTGTATTTTACGAACTCGCTTTCACGCAGGAGGAGACTCATGGCCCAAGCCGCAACCGATCACCCGGCCCGTATGTCCGAAGAAGAATGGCAGGTCCGCAAGGATCTGGCCGCCGCCTATCGTCTGGTATCGCTCTACGGCTGGGACGATCTGGTGTTCACGCATCTGTCCGCGCGCGTGCCGGGGCCGGAACACCACTTCCTGATCAACCCCTACGGCTGGCTGTTCGACGAAATCACCGCCTCCTCGCTGGTCAAGGTCGACGAGGATGGCCAGATCGTCGACCCCGGCGCCACCAACCGCGTGAACCCGGCGGGCTTCACCATTCATAGCGCCGTGCATATGGCGCGTGAAGAAGCCGGCGCGGTGCTGCACCTGCACGCCGCCGATGGCGTGGCGGTCAGCGCGCATCCAGACGGCCTGCTGCCGCTGAGCCAGACCGCCATGCTATGCATTCCGCATATCTGTTTTCACGAGTACGAAGGCGTGGCGCTGAATCTGGACGAGCGCGAACGTCTGGTCGCGGACCTCGGCGATCACGACATCATGCTGCTGCGCAATCACGGCACGCTCACCGTTGGCAAGAACGTGGGCGAAGCCTTCACCTATATGTACTTCCTGATGAAAGCCTGCCAGATTCAGGTGCGTACCCTGGCCATGGGCCCTGGGTACATGCCCTCGCAAGAGGCGTTGGATACCACCGCCCAGCAGGCCCAGAGCCTCGGCGCGGGCCACAAGCTGGCGTGGCCGGCACTGATTCGCAAGCTCGAGCGCATGGGCAGCGACTACGCGACCTGAGCGTTAACCGCGCACACGAAACGCAACCCCCGGCTCGGCGACGAGCCGGGGTTTTTTATGGGCTAAGCGGCGGCTGGCGCATATCGCGCTCGGCAAACACCTGGCGCAGACGCGTGCCGCAGGCTTCGAGACAGTCGCGGGCCGTATCCACAACGCCCGGCATGTTGATGAAGCCGTGGATCATGCCCGGATAATGCAGATGTTCCGCTGCGTTGCCATGCGCCCGTAGTTTTTCGTAATAGGCGATATCCTCGTCACGCAGCGGGTCGTAACCGGCGGATACCACCAGCGCCGGTGGCAGGCCACTGAGATCGTCGGCATGCAGGGGCGAGGAGTACGGGTCGTTCGGATCCGCCGGCGCGCCCTCGAAGTAGTGGTTCATGAACCAGTCCAACAGCGAACGCGTGAGCCGATAGCCATCGGCGAGCTCGTTATGCGAAGGCTGGCTGCGGGTACGGTCGGTGCCGGGATAGATCAGCATCTGGTAGATGAAGTCCGGCCCACCTTCGGCACGGGCCTTCAAACAGGTCACCGTGGCCAGGTTGCCGCCCGCGCTGTCACCGCCGATGGCGATCCGGTCGCGGCACACGCCCAGCGCCTCGGCCTGATCGACGATCGCGTTCACCGCGGCCCAGCAGTCCTCGAGCGGGCCGGGATAGGGGTATTCCGGCGCCAGACGGTAATCCACCGATATCACCATGCAATCGCCGTTCAAAGCCAGATGGCGGCACGGAATATCGTGGCTATCGAGGCTGCCGATGACATAGCCGCCGCCATGGATATAGATCAGCAGCGGCATGGCCTCGCCGGCTGGATCGCGCGGCGTATAGACGCGCAGGCCGATATCGCCGCGCGGGCCGGCGACCGCAATATCGCGCACCGAAAACAACTGCGGGGCCCGCCCACCCACCATGGCCGAGCCCTTCTCGTACTGGGCCCGCGCGGCTTCCGGCGACAGGGTTTCCAGCGGCGGCAGGCCGCTGTGGTCGGCGGCCTGCAATACGCGTGCGACTTGAGGATCCAGTGTCATGAGCAGTCTCGATGCGGCCGCACAGGTGCTGCGCTGCCGGTATGGAATAAATACGACTAGTCGATACGCTTGAGAAACGACTCGATCGCGGCGTTGACCGGCTGCGGATGGGTCAGGTTCGCGGCATGTCCCGCGCCCGGCACCGCCACCAGCTCGGCATCCGCGAGACTGTCGGCCAGCTGTTCGGCACGTGCCATGGGAATCGCCATGTCGGCATCGCCGTGCACGACCAGCGCCGGCTGTTCGATTTCGCCAAGCCGGTCGGTGATGTCGTCGCGCGCGGTCAGGGTATGAAACGCAGCCAGCAGGTTATGCGCCTGCCAGCCGCGCCACTTGTGCTGCCATTGCGCGGTTTGCTTGGCGTCGGCGCCGAGGATGATGCCGGCGATGGTATCGGCAATCTCGTCGGGCAGGCCATGCGTGGCCCAGGTTTCGATCATCTGCGTATAGCCAGGCAGATGGTCCGGGTTTTCCAGCCCCGCCTGGGTATCGAGCAGAATCAGCGCGCGCACCCGATCGGGGTGGATCAAGGCACAGCGCAGAGAAAGAAAACCGCCCTGGCTCATACCGGCCAGAATCGCGCTTTCGATGCCCAGATGATCGAGCAGGCCGGCCAGATCGTCGGCCGAGTCGTAGTAGTTGAAAGGCGCCGGCGTTTCGTCGCTCGCGGTACGCCCATGCGCGCGTTCGTCCCAGACGATACAGCGATAGCTGTCCTGAAAAGCCGCGACTTGGGGCGCGAACATTTCATGATCCATCAGCAGCCCGTGCGAGAACACGATCGCCGGCGCATCGCCGCCGCTGTCCTGATAGAAAATCTGCTGTCCGTTGATCGAAGCAAAAGGCATAGGGCTCTCCTCGTTGGTATCGGTTTTACTCGGGCGCGCGGGCATTGGCGCCCTGCTTGTAAGCCTGCTTGCAGGCCTGGCTGCAAAACCGTATTTCCGGCCAGGCGCGTGCCCACTTTTTGCGCCAGGAAAACGGCCGCTGACAGTAGAGACAGGTCTTGGACGGCAGATCCGCCTTTCTGCGCATTCGAGCCACGTCAGAGACCCTGCCCTCGCGCCGGTTTCATGGATAGCGCAATACGTCTTCACCGTGAAAACGCTGGCCGGTATCGACAAAGCCGTAGCGTTCGTAGAGCCGGCGTGCAGCGGTATTGTCCGGCGTGAGGCTGATCAGAATCGGCGCCTCGGGGCGTTCATGCTTGAGCGTGTCGATGATCGCCTGCAAAGCCAGTCCGCCATAGCCGACGCCCTGCCAGGCGACATCGATCATGAAGCGCGGGATGTTGTAGGCCTCGTAGCCGGGCAGATATTCCGCCATGACGAAACCGATGAGCGTTTCGTTGGCATAGATCGCATAAGGCGTACAGCGCGGCTGGACATAGGCTTCGGCCAGCGAATACAGGTTGGAGGCCACGCGCGTGGCCTGTTCGGGCGACAGGCGCAGATGAATGACCTGTTGCCAGTTGTGCAAATCCACGGCGCGCAGGGTGACGACGATTTGTGGGTGGTCCTTGCTCATGCCCGACTCATTCCATGTCGGCAAAAGCCGACCGATGGAATTCCGCGATTTCGGCGACTTCCTCGACCCCTGGCTCGCGCACGGTCGCAGGCGGCGCACCGGCCATCACCTCGAGCACGCGATGGGTGCAACGCGCCAGCGTATCCGGGTTGTAGCCACCTTCCAGCGCCATCACCAGCCGCCCATCGCAGTATTGATCGGCGAGGCGTTGCACGATGCCGGTCATCGCGCTGTAGCCGTCGTAGCTCATGTTCAGGCACAGCTCGGTACGGTGGGCGTCCATACCCGCCGAGACCAGAATCAACTCCGGCTGGAACCATTCGGACGCGGGCACGAGAATGTTCTCGAAGGCGTTGATGACCGCCAGATCGCCGGCGTCCTCGGGCAGCGGCACGTTAACCGTGGTGCCCTCGCCCAGGCCTTCGCCGATTTCTTCGAGATCGCCGGTGCCCGGGTAGAACGGCGCGGCGCGATGGGTATCGAAGAACATCACGCTCGGATCGGCGGCGAAGATATCCTGGGTCCCGTTGCCGTGGTGCGCGTCCCAGTCGATGATCAGCACGCGCTCGATATCCCAATGAAACTGCGCATGCGCGGCCGCCACCGCGATGTTGTTCAACAAACAGAAGCCACGTGCACGCACCGCGTTTGCGTGGTGCCCGGGCGGCCGACAGATCACGAACGCCGACTGCGCCTTCTTTTCGAAAACCGCGTCCACCGCGGCAATCGTCGAGCCGGCAGCCACCACGGCAGCTTCCAGGCTGCCTGCTGAAACGGCCGTGGTATCCACGTCGAGCCATGCCTGCTTGCCTTCCAGCTCATGCAGGCTTTCGAGGTACGAGGTGGTATGCACGCGGTTGAGCTGCTCCTGCGTGGCGGGCTGACCGGCGGCGATACGCACGCCGGCAATCGGCTCGGCCTCGAGCAGCTCCCTGACCGCGATCACCCGGCCGGGGTGTTCGGGATAGCTCCATTTGGCTTCCACGCCCAGGCCGTCAAGAATGCCGCGAATCCGTTTGTCCATGCGGCCCGGAAGGAACTCTTCGTTGGCCTCGGGCCGATGCGACAGCACCCGCTCGTCATATATCACCAGCACATCACGATCGCCCACCACTATAGACACTCCTTGGCATAGATCACCTCAGACTAGCAGCCGCAGCACGGAATTTAGCGTTTTCGGGCTCATACGGAAAAATATTTCGCTGTAACCACGCCCGTTTATCCGCACGTCTACGGCAGACCACGGCAAAACCATCGAATGCCGGGCAAGCCGACGAATCCGCGCCCGATCTCACTGTATCGCAGCCTTACGTCGGCATGGACAGCCTTATACGGGCTTTATCCTCAAGGTCGTAGGTAAGCGCCGACCTCTTCCGGCGACACCGGCCGGCTCAGATAGAAGCCCTGTGCCAGATCGCAGCCATAGCGGTTGAGCAGATCGAGTTGTTCGGCGGTTTCGATGCCTTCCACCACCACGGTCTTGCCCAGGCCATGCAGCATGTCGATAAGCGAGCGCATCACGATGGCTGCGTCGCTGCCCGGCATTTCGATGCCGTCGACGAAGCAACGGTCGATCTTGACCGTCTGGACCGGCAACTGGCGCAGATAGCTGAACGAGGAATAACCGGTACCGAAGTCGTCCATCGACATCCGAACGCCCAGCGCGTTGAGTTCCCGTATCCGCGCGCTCGCCGTCGCCATATCGGTCAGCAACAGGTTTTCGGTGATTTCCAGCTCCAGACGTTCGCCCGGCAACCCGGTCTGTACGAGCGTACGTTGCACCATCTCGACAAAATCCTCGGTCCAGAACTGTTTGGGCGAAACGTTGACCGCAATGCGTTCCGGCCGGGCCGAAGCCGGGAACGCATGCAGATACTGGTGACAGGCCTGGCGCAGTATCCACGCCCCGGCCGCGACGATGAGCCCCGAGCTCTCGAGCGCCGGAATGAACAGCCCCGGCGGCACGATTCCGCGCTCCGGATGGCGCCAGCGCACCAGCGCCTCCACCGCGCCCAGCCCGCCGTTGTCCATGCGTACCAGCGGCTGAAACTGCAGGAACAGCTCTTCGTTGTCGATCGCGTGACGCAGTTCCGCCTCGATCTGCACACGTTCGCGTATGCGCTCATTCATGCGCTTTTCGAAAAAGACGTGCCGGCCGCGGCCGCCGTCCTTGGCTTGATACATCGCCGCATCCGCGTGCGCCAGTAGCGCTTCGGCGTCGCGACCGTCGGCGGGATACAGGGCCAGGCCGATGCTGGCGCTGACCCGGTGTTCAAGACCGTTGATCACATACGTTTCAGACAGGCGATCGATAAGGCGTCGAGCACAGCGATCCAGGGCCGCGACATCGTCGGCACGCGGCAACAGGACTACGAATTCGTCGCCGCCCCAGCGGGCCACGGTGTCCATGTCGTCGAGCGCGTCAGCAAAGCGCTGGGCTGCCTCGACGAGCAGCGCATCACCGGCGCTGTGGCCCACCGAATCGTTGACGTTCTTGAAATGATCGAGATCGATGAACATGAGCGCGAGCGCCTGCTCGACGCCGGCGGCCAGCGCGATCTGGTGCTCAAGGCGGTCGATGAACAGCTGGCGGTTGGGCAGGCCAGTCAGTCCGTCGTAGTGCGCCTGGCGATAGAGTTCCTTTTCGCGCCCCGAAGCGGCCAGCGCCACCGCCAGGCGATCGGCGACCGCAAGCGCCTGCTGTTCATCCTCCGCGCTTGTATCCGTGCCGCGATAACCTGCGAACAGCGCCGCCCACAGGCGACCGTGCTCGCGTACCGGCGCTACCGTGACCCGGTCGATGTCGAGATCGCGCAACTGCTGCGTGTAGGACAACTCGGCCAGCGCGTCGTCGTCGAGATACAGCAGCCGCTCGTGGCGATCCAGCGCCTCGCGCTCGGCGGCGCCGGGCTGCACGCGATAGCTTTTCACGTGTTCGGGCCGGGCCAGCTCGACGACGTGCAAATGCGCGACCTGCGGCAGGTCAGGGTCGAACAACAGAATCGCAGCGACTTGGGCCTGCATGATGCGGTGCAGGCTCTGCAGCATGTTCTCGACCACGGTTTCCGCACCCGCCGAGGTGAGAATGCCGCGGTCGGTCGCCGCCAGGACGTCCAGGGTATGAAACTGCGTGCCCAGGCGTTTCGCCATCGTATTGAAGGCGTCACCCAGCTCTTCGAATTCGTCGCTGCTGTCGATCGCGACCCGGGTCGCGAATTCGCCCTCGGCAATCCTTTGGACACCGGCACGCAGGCGCCGTAGCGGATCGCTGACCCGTCGAATCTGGCTCATCCCGAGCATGCCGGCCGCGATCAGGCTCAGCAGCACCACGAACGGCAGCAGCCGGTAGAACGTCACGGCCGGCTGAGCGGCAGCGGACCAGGGCTTGAAGCCGATCACCCGCCAGCTCACGCCATCGAAATGGCTGGGAATGAACACGTCCCAGTAAGCCACCAGCGTATCTTCGCCGTCCACCGGTATCCGGCCAGGGGCGGTCAACGTGATGGCCCCGCCCTGTATACGTTCATCATAGACAGACTGCAGATCCGGGCAGTCGAGCATCCGCTGAGTCTGCTGTTCCACTACGCAAAAGCGCGTGTCATTGGGCCAGCGGTCGGCGTTGCCGATCACGTAGTCGGGGTCGAGCCGCCCCGCCACCATACGCGGCCGACCATCCACCGTCGTCAGCGCACGCAGCATGACCATACCGCCTTTGTTGAGCGGCTGGGCAATCAGGCGGGTCCGCGGCGGCGTCTTTGCCAGCGATGACGGCGACTCTTCGGCGAACGAAACCGGCAAAAGCCGCGCGTCGCCGTAGAGCATACGGCGCTCGCCGTCCGAATACAGCGCGACTGCCTCGAAGGCGGGCACGCCGTTTTCAGTATGCCCCCGCGCGGCCGAATCCTCAGCAATGCGTATCAACAGTGCCTCGGCCACCTTGAGCCGGCTGAAGATGTCGAGCCCCTCGCTCTGGCTATCGTTGGCCAGCCGCTGCGCGGCCTGCTGCGCCACCACACGGCTCGTGTTGAACCAGGCCAGTACGGCGACCGCCACGACCGGCACGAACGCCGCGAGCAGAAAGCGCAGAAAAAGGCGCCGCGCAAACGCGCCGCGGAACGGCCCGATGGTCAAACGCATCAACTGCGGCCCGCCAGCTCGGAGCCCATGCCGATGAATTCACCGTTGAGCCCGCGCACGATATCGTCGCGGCTGGCCTTTGCGGTCAACGGGCGCTGGCTCTGTCCGTCCTTGCCCATGCTATACAGATCGTAATCGGTATTGATGGGCACCGTGCCCTTGTAGGAACGGAACTGACCCTTGCCGTTGCCTTTCACGTTGGCGTGATTGAGAAACTGGTATGGATTGCCCCAGGGATCCTGCTTGCCAGCCATACCGATATCGGCAAGGCTGTTGGGCAGCCGCTGGGTCGCGACATAGAACCGCTCGATGAGGTTTTCCATCTCGCGGATATCGGCCATTGCCTGGGCGCGATCGGCGCGGTCGGTATAGCCCACATACGCCGGATAGGCGATACCGGCGAGCAGGCCGAGTATCGCGATCGCCATGAGCAATTCCACCAGGCTAAAGCCGCGGCCGCGCCCCATGCGTAGCTGGCGCCGCAGCAAGATATGGCGAAAAACGCGGCGCATGGCGGATCCGAAAACAGGCCTGGCTTTGTTTATCGACCGAAACGGCCAAAACATCAGCCCCCTTGCCTTGCGGCCGGTCGGCCCGCGTTAACTGCGCCGCGGGTGGAAAGTGCTGCTCGATTACGCCGTCATTCGCTGCGAATGCCCGCCGCGCCGGCAGTGGCGAGATTCGGCCCACTCGCCACGGCTCGGCGGACCGGGCGAACGATGCGACGGCGACCGATTAAACGCGTCATTCGCGAAGACAACGACTGGCCCTAATCGGAGGCAGCCGCCAGCCGAGCACGCATCGCCAGCGCCACCTGCATGGTGGTCAGCCGCGGCGTCGATACCCCGTGCTGTTCCGCCAGGGCCACGACGTTGCCCAGAATGGCCTGAATTTCCATCGGCCGACCGTTGAGATAATCCAGCGCCATGCTGTTGATATAGGCCGGCATCTTGCGCGTGCCGGCAATATTCTTGTCGATGGCGTCTTCGGGCATGGGATGGCCATCGGCCGCGGCCACCGCACAGACTTCGGCCATCATTGCCCGGGCCAGCGCCTCGCCGCCGGGCGTATCCAGCAGGGTCACGGTATCGGCGCCGCCCGCCAGCACCGACAACGGGTTGAACGGCGTATTCCACAGACTCTTGCGCCAGCGCTCGCCGACCACGGCCTCGGAGAGCTTCACGTCGATGCCGCCGGCTTCGAAGCGTTCGGCAATATCACGACATGCATCGGTAATGCCCTCGGGCCAGGCACCCATCGTCAGCGAGCCGAATGCCTTGTGCTCGATCTTGCCCGGCGCGACCCGGCTCACGGCAATAAACGCCAGGCAGCTGATAATCGGGTTGTTCGGCAGCGCATCGGCGACATCGCGTTCGATATCGATACCGTTTTCGATGAGCACGATGCGGGTGTTTTCGCCCACCCACGGCTTGATCAGCGCACCGCGATCGATCGATGGCAGCACCTTCACACAGCAGATCACGTAGTCGGCTTCACCCTCGGGCGTATCGCCGTCGCGATAGA
>NZ_APNL01000030.1:0-24957 GCF_040361435.1 Salinisphaera sp. C84B14
CGCTGCCCCGCGTGACCATGATCTTGCATACGCCGTAGCCGGCGTCGCCGAACAGGGCCTGGATATCGTCATGGATATCGTTTTCAGCCGGCGTGCCGAGCCCGAGCGCGGCGCAATCATGCTGCAGGCGCCGCCAATGCTCGGACCAGGCCAACGCACGTCCGGCTTCGATTCTCAACGTACGAAAGATGCCGTCGCCATAGGCCAGGCCGCGATCGCCCACCGGCACCGCAGACATGGCGTGACCGTCGACGCGAACCCGTTCATCCATAGGCATGGCCGCTGCCATCGACAAAGCTGCGCAACACGCCGCGTGCCTTGATACGGGTTTCTTCAAGCTCCTTCTCGGCAATCGAATCGGCCACGATGCCGGCGCCGGTACGCAACGTCAGATCCTGGCCCTGCTGGGTGAGCGAACGGATCACGATATTGGTATCCAGCCGACCGCAGCGGCTTAGATAGCCGATACTGCCGGTATAGGCGCCACGCGGCTCGTTTTCGAGTTCGGCGATGATTTCCATGCAGCGCACCTTCGGGCAGCCGGTGATCGTGCCGCCCGGAAATACGGCCTTGAGCGTCGCGCCGGGGCCCACTGCCGGCGCCAGCGTACCGCGAATATTCGACACGATATGGTGGACGTGCGCATAGGATTCGATACACATGAGCTCGTCGACCTCGACCGTGCCGGGCCGGCAGACGCGGCCCAGGTCGTTGCGTTCGAGATCGATGAGCATGACGTGCTCGGCCCGTTCTTTCGGATGCCGGATGAGCTCTTCGGTCATGCCGGCATCGGTGCCGGCACTACGCATACGGGTACCGGCGATCGGCCGGGTCTGGGCGATACCCCGGTCGACGGATACCAGGCGCTCGGGCGACGAGCATACAAGCGCGGCGTTGCCCCAATGCACAAGCCCGGAAAACGGTGCCGGGTTCGCCGCGCGCAGAGCCGCGTACACGCGCGCCGGCGTAACGTCGTGCTGCAGGCGTCCATGCCAGGCCCGGGACAGATTGGCCTGGAACACGTCGCCGGCATGAATCAGTTCGCGCGCGCGCTCGACGTTGGCCATATAGATCGAGGGCGGCTGCTCCTGCCATGTTGCGGGCAGCGCCTGCGCCGAGAGCGCAGACCGCATGCCCTGCGCCAGATCGTCGCGCATGATGTCCAACGCGTCGACGTGGTCGGTCTCGGCTACGAGATACAGCGTCTGTTCTAGCCGGTCGTGTACGAACGCGGCGGGACAGCGTACCGCGAGCGCGTCCGGCAGTGCCGCGTCGGCCGTGCGCGCCATAGTCAGGCTCGGTTCGATACGGCCGGCCATTTCATAGCCCAGATAGAGGAACCAGCCGCCCACGAACGGCAGCCCCGGCACATGGCTGCGGCGCTGTTCGGCCGCGCGCTGATCCAGCGCGGCAAAGAAATCGGTGTGCGCGTCTTGCGCGGTGACGGTGAGCGTGTCGCCAGGAAAACCCAGCAGCATATCGAAGCGGCTCTGTGCCGCCGCGCCGGCGCTGCTTTCCAGAAGAAACGGATAGCGCTCGGGGGCCAACGCCGCCACGCGGGCAAGATCCGGCGTGCTGCCTAACGGTATTTCGACGATATGCACATCGCCGGAAATTGACTCGCGCACAGACGTGGGCGAACGCGGTCCGCGCGCCTCAGTCGAGGCGCTTGAAGATCAGCGAGCCGTTGGTGCCGCCAAAGCCGAAGGAATTCGACAGCGCTGCGTCGATGCGCATCGAACGCGCCTCATGCGGCACGTAATCGAGATTACAACCTTCGGCCGGGTTATCCAGGTTGATGGTCGGCGGTGCGACCTGGTCGCGAATCGCCAACAGCGTGAAGATCGCTTCGGCCGAACCCGCTGCACCGAGCATATGGCCGGTCATGGACTTGGTGGAGCTCACCGCCACGTTTTTTGCCGAATTGCCGAGAACCGCCTCGATCGACTGGCTTTCCGCCACGTCACCCACCGTGGTGGAGGTACCGTGTGCGTTGATGTACTGGAGCTCGTCCGGGTTGAGCTCGGCGTCTTTGAGGGCATTGCTCATGCACTGACGTGCGCCCCGGCCACTGGGCTGGGTGATGTGGTAGGCATCGCCGCTCATGCCGAAGCCGGCGACCTCGCCATAGATGTTCGCACCACGTTTTTTAGCTTGTTCGTACTCTTCGAGCATGAGCACGCCGGCACCGTCGGAAAGCACGAACCCGTCTCGATCCGCGTCCCACGGGCGACTGGCCGCCTGCGGGTCGTCGTTACGGCTGGACAGCGCGCGGGCCGCACAAAAACCGGCCAGACCGATCGGATTGACCGCCATTTCGCAGCCGCCGGCCAGCATCGCATCGGCATCGCCCGCGGCGATCAGGCGTGCGGCCAGACCGATATTGTGTACGCCCGTTGTACAGGCGGACACGGCAGCGATATTCGGCCCGTGCAGGTTCAACTGAATCGATACCTGGCCTGCGGCCATGTTGGCGATACTGCTGGGGATAAAGAACGGCGACACCTTCTTGGCGCTGTAATCGGCTTCGTGAAAGCCGACACAGGTCTTCAGAATAGTGCCGATGCCGCCGATACCCGACCCCACGGCAACGCCTACGCGGTCGTTGTATTCATCGTCGAGCTCCAGGCCGCTATCGTTGAACGCCTGTACCGAAGCCGCGACGCCATAGTGCACGAACGGATCGTAGCGCTTGGCCTCCTTCTTCGACATATAGTCGGCGACATCGAAATCGCGGATAGGGCCGCCGAAACGCGTCGGGTAGTCCGACACATCGAAGCTGTCGATGGTCGAGATACCGCTGCGACCGTCGAGTATCGCGGCCCAACTCGAGGCGACATCCAGGCCGACCGGGGAAATCAATCCCAGACCGGTGACTACTACGCGACGCTGTCTCAACACAGCCCCCTAGTTACTCGTGACGCCGCATCCTGCGGCGGATTCATTCGCTACGACCGGCCGCATACTGACGTACGGTCGTGCACATTACAGGCGTTTAGCCTTCGGCGTGCGACTTGATGTAGTCGACCGCATCCTTGACGTTAACGATCTTCTCGGCTTCTTCGTCGGGAATATCGATTTCGAACTCTTCCTCGAGGGCCATGACCAGCTCGACCGTATCCAACGAGTCTGCGCCCAGATCGTCGACGAACGACGCTTCCGACGTGACCTGGTCTTCGCTGACCGAAAGCTGTTCGGCAATGATCTTCTGTACTCGTTCTTCAACGCTACTCATCGGATTCTCTCCTGATTGACTATGGTTTACGCGTCTAGCACGCGGTGCATTCGCCCTCGCGAACCGCGCGCCATTCTAGGGAAAAAGGGTAGGCCTCGCCAGATTTTCGCAAGACCGGTCGGTGCTTGCTTACGCCCCCATGTACAAACCGCCGTTGACGCTGAGCGTCTCGCCGGTGATATAAGCTGCGGAATCGGACACCAGGAAGGCCACGCTGGCGGCGATATCGTCTACCTGCCCCAGGCGCTGCAACGGAATTTGCGCGAGCATCGCGTCACGGGTTTTGTCGTCGAGTTCGCGGGTCATGTCCGTTTCGATAAAGCCGGGTGCAATGGCGTTCACGGTAATCTGACGCGAACCGACCTCGCGCGCAAGCGAGCGGGTAAAACCCAGCAGGCCGGCCTTGGCGGCGCTGTAGTTGGTCTGACCAGCGTTGCCCATCAGACCGACCACCGACGCCACGTTCACAATCCGACCGCTGCGCGCCTTCATCATGCCCCGCAGAGCGGCCTTGGTGACCCGGAACACGCCCGACAGATCGGCGTCGATCACGCCCTGCCAGTCGGACTCCTTCATGCGCATCAGCAGCGTATCGCGCGTGATCGCAGCATTGTTGACGACAATGGTCGGCGCGCCGAACGTCTGGCTGACTTCCTTGAGCAGCGCGGTGACCTCGGTATCGTCGGTCACGTCCAGGCGTCGCCCCGCCCCGGGCGTCGTGGCCGCACCCAACCGCTCGTCGATGCGCTGTGCCCCGTCATCGGTGGTTGCGGTACCCACGACGACGGCGCCGTCGGCGGCCAGGCGATCGGCAATCGCGGCGCCGATACCGCGGGATGCGCCTGTTACCAGCGCGATCCGGCCATCCAGATTGGCGTTGCTCATGTCTCTCCCACTCGCGCTTATGCTGCGCTGACTATTATTCTTCGGTCGTATTCAGCGCTTCGCGCAGGCTGTCGGCATCCGACAGCGGCAGCGAGGTCGCGCTTTTATCGATACGTTTATTCAGGCCGGTCAACACCTTGCCCGGCCCGCATTCCAGGAACAGCTGACAGTTCGCCGCGCGCATGGCGCGAATCGTATCGGCCCAGAGCACTGACTGGGCGAGCTGGCGAACCAACGCCTTGCGAATGCCATCCACGTCTTCACGCGGCTGTGCATCGACGTTGTGCAGAACCGTAAGCTTCGGTTGCCGCAGCGGTATTTCCAACAGATGCGACTGCAGCCGCTCCGCCGCCGGCTGCATCAGCGCGCAATGGGAGGGCACGCTCACGGCAAGCGGCTTGACCAGCTTGGCGCCCTTTTCCTTGGCTAGACGACCAGCCGTTGCGACCGCCTCGGCGTGCCCGGCAATCACGACCTGAAGCGGCGCATTGAAGTTGGCGGCCGATACCACCAGCGCCTCTTCGGCATGGGCCTGCTCGGCGGCCGAACAGGCCTCGCGCACGGCGTCGTCGTCCAGGCCAATGATGGCGGCCATGGCGCCCTCGCCCGGGGCCACGGCATTCTGCATTGCCTTGCCCCGCATCTGGGTCAGACGCAGCGCGTCGCCGAAATCCAAGGCGTCGGCCGCGACCAGGGCCGTGTATTCACCCAGACTATGCCCGGCGAGAAACTCCGGCGTGCGCCCATTGCGCTGCTGCCACACCCGCCAGACCGCCACCCCGGCGGTCACCAGCGCAGGCTGGGTGAACTCGGTCTGGTCGAGTTTGTCCGCCGGGCCGTTGTGTATGAGATCAGCCATGTCATAGCCGAGCGCATCGCTGGCTTCGGCATAGGTCTCGGCAACGACAGGGTAGCGTTCGGCCAACGCTGCGAGCATACCGACCGACTGAGCCCCTTGCCCGGGAAAGATCATCCCCAAACGCGACATATAAAAGGTCGTGATCAAACGATGGCGGCATCATACCCACCCGAAAACGGCTTGGCCACGTGAAAAGCCCGTTTGCTAGAATCCAGCGTTTGCAAAGCGTCAAGTACGCGGAGGCTGTCTTGGTCCACGCCGAACTCACTGTGGCTGCGGTTGTGTGTGTCGATCACCGCTATCTGGTGGTCGAGGAATTCGCTCATGGGCGGCGTGTGATCAATCAGCCCGCCGGTCACGTCGAGCCCGGCGAAACGCTCCACGAGGCCGTGATTCGCGAAACCTTCGAGGAAACCGCCTGGCGTTTCACCCCTACCGGACTGGTGGGCATGTACCACTGGCCGCACGCGGACGGCCGCACCACCCTACGGTTCGCCTTCTGCGGCGAGGTGGATGGCCACGCGCCCGATCAGGCTCTCGACGAGGGTATTATCTCGGCGCACTGGCTCAGCGTCGAACAGCTGCAGGCCCGCGACGATCTGCGCAGTCCCCTGGTACTCCAGGCAATTGCCGACTTCAACGACTTCGAACCGCTGGCGCTTGAGCGCGTGCGCCATATCAAGGGTCGCTGAGATGGGCGAAGCATTCTGGCAGCGCCACCCGCAGGACACGCGCGTGATCGTCGGGCTGTCCGGCGGGGTGGATTCATCCGTTACCGCGCTGCGCCTGGTCGAAGCCGGCTATCAGGTCGAAGGCCTGTTCATGTTCAACTGGAGCGAGGACGAGGCCGGCCGCTGCCAGGCTGCCGACGACTACGACGACGCGGCGGCGGTATGCGATGTGCTGGATATCCCGCTGCACCGGGCCGACTTTTCGCGCGAGTACAAGGCCCGGGTGTTTCGCTACTTTCTTGACAGCTATGCGGCGGGACGCACGCCCAATCCGGATGTGCTGTGCAACCGTGAAATCAAGTTCGACGCCTTTCTGCACCACGCCGAACGTCTGGGCGCGGATGCGATCGCGACCGGTCACTATGCACGACTGGTCCACGATGGCGCCGGCACCCGGCTGCTGCGCGGCGCGGACCCGGGCAAGGATCAGTCTTATTTCCTGGCCGCCGTACCGATGGCCGCGCTCGAACGCACCCTGTTTCCGCTGGGCGAAACCTATAAGACCGACGTACGCGCGATCGCGCGCAAGGCCGGCCTGCCTATTCACGACAAACCCGACAGCACCGGCGTTTGCTTCATTGGTGAGCGCGATTTCGAAGGTTTTCTACGTCAGTATCTGTCCGGTCGAGCCGGCCCGGTACGCGTGTCAGGCGGGCCCCTCGATGGTCAGACCATCGGCGAGCACGCCGGCCTGATCTACTACACCATCGGCCAGCGCCGCGGGCTGGGTCTGGGCGGCGTCCAGGGCGCATCCCAGGCGCCCTGGTACGTCGCCGCCAAGGATCTGAGTACGGACACGCTCTGGGTGACCCAGGACCACGATCATCCCGAGCTGGCACAAACGTCTCTGACCACCGCCGTACCGCATTGGCTGATTGATGACCCGCAGTTGCCGCGCCGCTGTGCGGCTCAGGTACGCTATCGTCAGCGCGCGATCGACTGCCGTATCGAAGCCGGCCCGGGCGGCGGCCTTCACGTACAGTTCGATCGGCCGCCGCGGGCGATCGCGCCCGGCCAATACGCGGTTTTCTATGCGGGTGACCACTGTCTCGGCAGCGCCGAGATCGTGTCAGCCGGCCATTCCGAACTCGAGATTCCTGCCAGCGCATGAGCGATCAATCCACGCACAGTCTTCGCGACCAGGCCCTGTCCCTGGCCGGCGTTGCCCAGTTCGCCCTATATGCGCACGAACTCGCCGCAGACGGCCGCGACACGCCTCAGCGCCTGGAGATCGCCAAGCACGCAATCTTCTGCACCGACCCGAATAGCGTGATCGAAGTCTATGGCGACCTGCCGAGCGTGGGCGACGGCATCGCCTATCTCAAACGCCAGCTCGCGGGTGAAAAACCGGACCAGAAATCGGCGCTGATCGCGCGCTATATCGGCCAGCTGCTGCGTCTATCCGGCGCCTTGATCAAGGACGACGCCGCGCTCAAGCGCCTGCGCGGCGCCATCGACCGGGCACGCCTGGCCGAGCCGGCCGAGGTGCCCGTAATCCTCGATGACGCATACCGCGACAGCATCAGCCCGGCCAAGCCGCGCATCATGCTGCACGGCCACCCGAGCTATCTGCAGAACGAAGCCATCCAGGCCCGGGCACGTACCCAGCTGATGGCCGCGGTGCGCTGCGCGATCATGTGGCGCCAATGCGGCGGCGGTTTCATTTCCCTGTTTTTCCGGCGCAAGGCGCTGCTTAAATCGCTGGAAAACATCGGCCCGCGGGCACCGGTGCGCTAGGCCGCCCGCCAGCCACCCACGTCCCCACGGCCTGCCGCGGCGCTTTGGCATGCAGCCGGGGCCATGAAAAAGCTATACTACGGCACGCTTTTAAGTGTCCGGACCCAAACCGGACCGAAGAACCACCGAGTGTCTTTGGAGAACCAAACCTATGACGGACAGTTTCAATACACGTGCGCAGTTCACTGCCGGTGATCGCAGCTTCGACTATTTCAGCCTGCCGAAACTGCAGGAGCAGTTCCCGGGCATAGCGAAGCTGCCCTACGCGCAGAAGATCCTGCTCGAGAACCTGCTCCGCCATGAGGACGGTTCCAACGTCGACGCAGACGATATCAAGGCACTGGCCAACTGGGATGCCAAGGCCGAGCCCGATACAGAAATCGCCTTTACCCCGGCGCGCGTGGTCCTGCAGGACTTCACCGGCGTGCCGGCCGTGGTCGACCTGGCCGCCATGCGCGACGCCATGGCCAATCTCGGCGGCAGCCCGGACAAGATCAACCCGCTGTCGCCGGCCGAACTCGTGATCGATCACTCCGTGATGGTCGACGAATACGGCACCGACAAGGCCTTCGATCTGAACGCCAAGCTCGAATTCAACCGCAACAAGGAGCGCTATGCGTTCCTGCGCTGGGGTCAGGGCGCGTTCGACAACTTCAAGGTCGTGCCGCCGGATACCGGCATCGTCCATCAGGTGAACCTGGAATACCTGGCCCGCGTGGTCTTCGGTAACGAAGACACCAACATGGCCTATCCGGATACGCTGGTCGGCACCGACAGCCACACCACCATGATCAACGGCGTGGGCGTGCTCGGCTGGGGCGTGGGCGGTATCGAGGCCGAAGCCGCCATGCTCGGCCAGCCGATCACCATGCTCATTCCGCAGGTGGTGGGCTTCAAGCTCACCGGCAAGCTCGCCGAAGGCTGCACCGCTACCGACCTCGTGCTCACGGTCACCGAAATGCTGCGCGCCAAGGGCGTGGTCGGCAAGTTCGTGGAATTCTTCGGCGACGGCCTGGCCGATCTGCCGCTGGCCGATCGTGCGACGATTGCCAACATGGCCCCGGAATACGGCGCGACCTGCGGCATTTTCCCCGTCGACGGCGAAACCATTCGCTACATGGAACTCACCGGCCGCCCGGCCGAACAGCTGGAGCTGGTCGAAGCCTATGCCAAGGCCCAGGGCCTGTGGCGGGAAGAAGGCGAACCCGACGCCGACTATACCGACGTGCTCGAACTCGACATGTCCACGGTGCAGCCGTCGCTGGCCGGCCCGAAACGCCCGCAGGACCGCGTGCTGCTGGCCGACATGCAGAAGACCTACCGCCGCGAAGTCGAGCCTTTCATCAAGGCCCGCGCGGAAAAAGCCGATCCCGAAGACAAGAGCATGGCCGAGGCCAAGCAGCAAAGCGAAGCGGGTCTGGCCTCGGATTCGGTCGAGGGTTCGATCCATGCTCCGGTCAACTACAAGGAGCAGGACTTCGATCTGCACGACGGTTCGGTCGTCATTGCGGCCATTACCTCCTGCACCAACACCTCGAACCCGGCGGTGATGATCGGCGCCGGCCTGCTGGCGCGTAATGCGATCCAGAAGGGCCTGCAGGTCAAGCCCTGGGTGAAGACCTCGCTGGCGCCCGGCTCCAAGGTGGTGACCGAGTATCTGGAGAAAGCCGGCCTCGACGACGATCTCGACGGCCTCGGCTTCCAGCTCGTGGGCTACGGCTGCACCACCTGCATCGGCAACTCCGGCCCGCTGCCGGAACCGATCGGCAACGCCGTGCGCGAGAACAGCCTGAACGTGGCGTCCGTGCTTTCCGGCAACCGCAACTTCGAAGGTCGTGTCCACGGCGATGTGCGCATGAACTTCCTGGCCAGCCCGCCGCTGGTGGTGGCCTATGCGTTGGCCGGCACCATCGATATCGACATGAACAACGACCCGATCGGCCAGGACGCCGACGGCAACGACGTGTTCCTGCGCGATATCTGGCCGTCGCAGAAGGAAATCTACGACACCATCGGCACCTCGCTGAACTCCGAGATGTTCAAGGACAGCTACGGCGACGTGTTCGCCGGCGACTCCCGCTGGAAGGGCCTCGATGTGCCCGAGGGCGAAATCTTCGAATGGGACGAAACCAGCACCTACGTGCAGAACCCGCCCTACTTCGAAGGCATGTCGGTCGACGTGGACGACATCCCGACCATCCATGGCGCGCGTTGTCTGGCGCTGCTGGGCGATTCGATCACCACCGACCACATCTCGCCGGCCGGTGCGATCACCAAGGATTCGCCCGCGGGCCAGTATCTGCAGGAAAAAGGCGTCTCGCCCTCGGACTTCAACAGCTACGGCTCGCGCCGCGGCAACCATGAAGTGATGATGCGCGGCACCTTCGCCAACGTACGACTGCGCAACCTGCTCGCGCCCGGTACCGAAGGCGGCTGGACCCGTCATCAGCCCTCGGGCGACGAGATGTTCATCTACGACGCCGCCATGAAGTACGCCGAGGACAAGACGCCGCTGGTGGTGCTCGCCGGCAAGGAATACGGCACCGGCTCGTCGCGTGACTGGGCTGCCAAGGGCACCCTGCTGCTCGGCGTCAAGACCGTGATCGCCCAGTCCTTCGAACGTATCCATCGTTCGAACCTGGTCGGCATGGGCGTGTTGCCGCTGCAGTTCAAGGAAGGCGAAAACGCCGAATCCCTGGGTCTCGACGGCACCGAAACCTTCGATATCGAAGGCCTCGAGTCCGGCGCGTCCGAAGTCACCGTGAAGGCGACCAAGGAAAGCGGTGATACCAGCGAGTTCACCGCCAAGGTGCGTATCGATACGCCCAAGGAATGGGATTACTACCAGAACGGCGGCATCCTGCACTACGTGCTGCGCCAGCTCGCCAAGGCGGCATAAGCACTGCCGACAATCGACCTTCGCGGTTGTAAAAAAGCCCCGCTTCGGCGGGGCTTTTTTTTGCTTGCCATATCGACCGGATCGAGTAAGCGGCAAGCCGACCCAGAGCGGTTATGCCTGGAAGCGCTCCGCGCCGGATTGCGTCGCGTCCACGACAACGACCGGATCGAAACCGACCCGGTGTCGCCGCTGGCCGACTACTTGACGTTCTTTTGCGCGTCGTTGAACAGGGGGGACGGTGCTAGCGGGCGCATCTCGGAACGCAGCGAACCCAGGCGCGCTACTTCGCGCTCAACCTCTCGTACATAGCGCCAGACCTCGCGTGCGGTCTTGTCCGCGCGGATATCGAAGGCAATGCCCAGGTAGCACAGGCCTTCGTCCTCGTTCACGTAGCGATGACTGATCTGCCCTCGTACCTCGAACGTTTCGCCGTTGGGAAACAGGGCCTGGATACGGTAGCCGTCGACGCCGACCTCGATACCTTCCTGCGCATCCGCCGGCAGACTGACCAGACAGCCGCCGGCAGAAAGATCGCGCAGCGTGGCCTGCCATTCCCGGCTCTTTCCATTCGACAACAGCACCGCAACCGACATGCTGTTGCTCAGTGCTGCTCGGAACTGGCCGCGTCGCTTGAGCAGGGCCACGCTATCCGGAAGCGAGGCAGAAACACTCAGGCGGGCGCCGCTTTGCGACACGCCAAGACAATGCATGCGGCTGCTCTGCAATGCAGCAGAGTGCTGGCGCGCATGCAGAATAAAGCTCTCTCGCGCCTTGAGCAGCTGTTCGATATCAGCCGTGCTGGTCATATCCACCACACAGCGCCCAAGGCTACGATCCACGGAAATCACGCTCACCGGATACTGGATCATCGCCCCATCGAAGCGAATGGTCACCTCGTGGGTATTCCAGGTGAGTTCGATGAACGCGTCCGCCACCGCCTGGGGACTGTCGATTTCCGCATAGCGGGGCCTGTTCGTCATGAATCGCTGTTCCTGGGTTGCGGGGCCGTGCCCTGGCCGGACTATCGGCGACAAGCCGGCATACTTGAGCCGGATTCGCCGCCTCAGCTAGCGGCCGCGGCCGGCGCAAACTGCCATGGTATCGCTTTGATTCGCCTGTGCGACAGTTGATTTGCCGACGCACAGCCGTCGCCGACGGTCACCGGCAACATCATTTGCGTATCTGCCACGATCTTTTCAAAAAGACGCACTTATGACGATTCAAAGTTAACCGTATTTTAGCGACTATCGATATTTCAACGCGATAGCGGCAGCGTCGGACAAAAATATTTGCCGCTAGACGTATCATTTCGAGCACGAACGGTTACACTGCACCTGCAGCAAGGCTGCATACAATCAGTTCCGATTAAGTAAGAGAAAATTATGGCCAAAGGCACCGTTAAGTGGTTCAGTTCCGAAAAGGGCTACGGCTTCATCGCCCCTGAAGATGGCAGCAAGGACCTTTTCGTACACCACTCCGAGATCAAGAACGGCGGCGGTTTTGCCACCCTCGAAGACGGCCAGGCGGTCGAATTCGAAATCGGTGAAGGCAAAAAAGGACCGTGCGCCAACAAGGTCGTCGCGGTCTAAAAATACGGCAGGCTGTGCGGATCGATTTACCTTTGCTCGATATGTCGACGACATATCGCAGTTGAAGGCAAACTGACCCAGCACAGCGCCGGATCGGCCCTTCGGGGCCGAAACCGTCATATCGGATAGTCGTCACGTCGATACCGGATTACCGGATTTGCGTGGAGGCTGTCCGATTTGTCGTTTGGGGCTATCTGTACTAGTTTCCCGGCAATGAACTGCCCCGATCGAAGCTGATCCACCCACGACCGATCGATTGCCTATGTCGATGACCATTTGGGTCGATGCCGATGCCTGCCCGACAGTAATCAAGGACATACTGTTCCGCGCAAGCCGGCGCACGGGAGTTCAGCTGGTGCTGGTCGCGAACCAGCCCGTACACGTGCCGCGTTCGCCGAACATCTCCTTCATACAAGTCGGCGCCGGTTTCGATGTCGCCGATAACGAAATCGTTCGGCAGGTTTCGCCGGGGGATCTCGTGGTCACCGCCGACATCCCGCTTGCTGCCGAAGTGATCGATAAGAAGGCCAACGCCCTCAACCCGCGCGGCGAGCTTTATACCCGCGACAACATTCGTGCACGCTTGAGCGTTCGCGACTTCATGGAAGGCCTTCGCGGCGCCGGGGTCAACACGGGCGGGCCGCCGCCGCTGAACCCGAACGACCGCCACGCGTTCGCCAAGCAGCTCGATCGCCTGCTCTCGCGCGAGCGCAAACGCTACTAGAACGACGCGTATGGCTCAGCCGCCTTGCTCGTGCGCGTCCAGATCGAACTCGGCTTGGGCCAGTAACGCGAACTCCTCTTCGGCGGTCTGTGCGACCAGATGGTGCCGGCTGAACACGAAGAAGTACGCCGCGCCGAGCACGAATAGCACGATCGTATAGCCGAAAGCCCGCGGATCGAAGGCATAGACCCCGCTGAGCGCAATCAACGACAGCAGCAATGCAATCCCCGAGGTCACCATGCCACCCGGCGTACGGTAAGGACGCTCGAGATCCGGCTGCTTGAGGCGCAATAGTATATGGCTAAGCGCCATGAGGGCGTACGACAGCGTCGCGCCCACCACCGCCATGCCGAGGATCAGATCACCCGCGCCGCTCAAAGAGACGATGAAGCCGAGCACGCCCGGCACCACGAGCGCCCAGGTCGGCGCCTTGCGACGGCTGGTCAGCGACATGAACTTGGGCAGATAGCCCGCGCGCGAGAGCGCAAAGACAAGCCGGCTATAGCCGTAGATGATCGAAAAGAACGACGCGATCAGCCCGGCCAGACCCAGCACGTTGACCACGGTAGCCAGCGTCTGACTGTCTGTATCCTTGAGCGCGGTCACCAGCGGCACACCGCTATCGCCGATCGCTTTCGCGCCGGCCGCGCCAGCGAGCAGAACCACCACCAGCACGGCCGTACCCAGCAGAAAGATCATGGCCCCAATAATGCCCTTGGGCACGTCGCGTGCCGGGTTCTTGGCTTCCTCGGCCGCCAGCGGCACGCCTTCAACGGCTAGAAACAGCCACATTCCGAACGGCAACGCGGCCCAGATACCGTAGAACCCAAACGGCAGGAACGTGGATGCGCCCAGCGCGCCCGTTGGCTCGATATCGAACAGGTTGGCGATTTCGAAATCCCCAATCAACGCGACGGCGGTCGCCAGGATGGCAAACACCGCCAAGCCGCTGATCACCATCATCACCTTCAGCGCTTCGCCGACCCCGGCCAGATGGATGCCGATGAACAGGGCATAAAAAACGGCATAGACGACCGGCCCGTTGACGCCGATCAACTCTTCGACGGCCGCGCCAATGAATATCACGATCGCGGCTGGCGCCAGCGCGTACTCGATGAGTACCGCCAGACCGGTGAGATAGCCGCCGGCTGGCCCCATGGCCTGGCGCGCGAAGCTATAGCCGCCGCCGGCAGCCGGAATCGCGGCCGACATCTCGGCGAGCGCGAGCACCAGCGTAAAATACATGATCGCCATCAATATCGCGGCGATGGCGAATCCACCCCAGCCGGCCTCTGCAATGCCGAAGTTCCAGCCCGCGAAGTCTCCGGAAATGACGTAGGAGACCCCCAGACCGGCCAACAACAGCCAGCCGGCCGTACCGCGTTTGAGCTGGCGCTTGGCCAGATAATCGTCGTCGACTGTCGAACCCGCCATCACGCCACCCCCGGAATGAGAAAAATCAGTAAGTCAGGAAATTGCCTGTATCGTCCTTGTCGTGATCGATGACATCGTCTTCGCTGCGATCCTTGAGCTTCACGCCGGAAAGCTCGAGCCGCCGCGCCTCATTCAGCAGATAACGCGCGCGCGCTGCAGCGGCATCGATCTTCAGCCCCTCGGGACGCACGTTGGAAATACAGTTGCGCTGGGCATCGGAGATACCGCGCTTGGGCGCCCAGGTCAGATACAAGCCCAGACTGTCCGGCGAACTCAGCCCGGGACGCTCGCCGATCAATACCAGCACCGCGCGGGCGTTGAGCGCTTCGCCCACTTCGTCGCCGATGGCGACCCGGCCCTGCTCGACCACGGTCAGCGGCGCACACCGCCAGTCGTTTTCATCGGCCTCGAGTTCACGGGTGAGCGCAGCGACGAAATTCACGGCATGGGCCTCGATCGCACGCGCCGACAGGCCATCGACGATCACCAACGCGAGGTCGAAGGGTGACTCATCGGCATCGGCCGTCTCGTCGAGGCTTGTTCGCGAGTCCTCGTCCAGCCGCCGGCCCAGATCCGGACGTTGCAGATACTCGGTGCGATCGCTGGCCTGGCTGTGTAGCCGAAGCGGCGCGTCGATATCGAGCGTATCGGTGACCTGCTCGCTAAGCGCGGCTACATCCAGCGGCCAATGAACGGCGTCCTTCGCCTGCGCATGGGCGAGCTGGAATTCGAGCATGCGCTGGGTCGGCAGGCTGATGCCGGCACGCCCGAGGCCGATACGCGCATCGGTGAATGCACGTAGCCCCTGCCAGGGGTTGTCGACCACGCCGATGTTGTCGCCTGCGGCGGCTGGCGTGTCGGCCGGTGTCGACGGCTTGCGATCGCTCATGAGCCGGTCTCGGGCAGCCGCTCCAGCGAGCGCGCGAATGCCTGCGGCAAGCGCTCGGACAGGCGCTGCGAATCGCCGTCGCGCACGATCTCCATGTGCTCGAGCCAGGCCTCGAACTCGGGCGCGGGCTTGAGCCCGAGCGCACGGCGTACATAGAGCGCATCGTGAAACGAGGTGGTTTGGTAATTGAGCATGATGTCGTCGGAGCCCGGAATACCCATCACGAAATTACAGCCGGCCACGCCCAGCAGCGTAAGCAGGTTGTCCATATCGTTCTGGTCGGCTTCGGCATGGTTGGTGTAGCACACGTCGCAGCCCATCGGCACACCCAGCAGCTTGCCGCAGAAATGATCTTCCAGGCCCGCGCGGGTGATTTCCTTGCCGTCGAACAGATATTCCGGGCCGATGAAGCCAACCACGGTGTTAACCAGCAACGGCTTGAACTCGCGCGCTACCGCATAGGCGCGGGCCTCGCAGGTCTGCTGGTCCAGGCCGTGGTGGGCATCCGCCGACAGCGAACTGCCCTGCCCGGTTTCGAAATACATGACGTTATCGCCCACGCTGCCGCGCTTGAGCGATAACGCGGCGTCGCGGGCTTCGGCGAGTTCGGCCAGGCCGAACCCGAATCCGCGATTGGTCGCTTCGGTGCCGCCGATCGACTGGAACACCAGATCCACCGGCGCGCCCTGCTCGATCGCTTCCAGCGTGTTCGTGACATGGGTGAGCACGCAGGACTGGGTGGGGATTTCGTATTTGCGGATCACCGCGTCGAGCATATGCAACAGCTTGACCGACTGGGCGACGTTATCCGTGGCCGGGTTGATACCGATCACGGCATCGCCGTTGCCATAGAGCAGCCCATCGAAAATACTCGCCGCGATGCCGGTCAGATCGTCGGTGGGGTGATTCGGCTGCAGACGCGTCGACAAATGGCCCGCCAGGCCGATGGTATTGCGAAACGCACTGCGCACCCGGCACTTGCGCGCCACCAGGATCAAGTCCTGATTGCGCATGATCTTGCATACCGCCGCCGCCATTTCCGGGGTGATACCGGGCCGTAAGCCTTCGAGCACTTCGGGCGTGGCATCGTCGCTGAGCAGCCAGTTACGAAAATCGCCGACGGTGAAGCTCGAAATCGTTTCGAACGCCTGGCGATCGTGGCGATCGACAATCAGGCGGGTGATTTCATCTTCCTCGTAGGGTACCAACAGGTCTTCGAGGAAGGTCGCCAAGGGCAGTTCGGCCAACGCCATCTGGGCGACGACGCGTTGTTCGGCCGATTCGGCGATGACGCCCGCCAGACGATCCCCCGATCGCGCCGGCGTGGCCTTGGCCATGAGCTCGGCCAGGCTGTCGAAGCGATAGCTTCGTTCGCCCAGGGTATAGCGATAGCGGCCACTCATCTCGCTTGCACCTCCGTCGTCACGTAAGCGACGTCATGCGGTTGCCGACTGCGCACAGCAGGTAGTAGCCCGTACGGGGCGCGGGCGCTCGATCTGAATATGACACAGGCCATGGCCCATGCACAGCAAGATGTGTTCCAGGTTCGAGGGAAACTCTGCACGACCCGTCACGGTCGCGCCGCGTGCTTTGCGCGCGATTGATCGGCGTCAGCGTTCGCGACCGTGCAACTTGGCTATTGGCTTGAGCACGCCACGCTCTCACTTGCCTGTCCAATCGCGCGCAAAGCACCGGCCGCTCAGCGGTTCGGCCTCGAACGCGATACGCGAGAGGGTATACAGAGCTCCCTCAAGCGAACATCGCCTTTAATCAACGCACCGTAATCGCGCGGCGACTGCGGGACGGCGACCGTCTGTCGTCAGTGGCGGCTACGACCGGCGCCGGCGCTTTGCATCTGCTCGCTGGCCTGCTCGCGCAGGCTGCCGACTTCCTTGAGCGTACGGACCACGGCATCGATACGTGCCTGCGGCCACTGGCGCACGTAATCCGGTACGGCACCACCACTGGCTTTCATATCACGGTCGACCGCGAGCGCATCGGGCAAATGCTGTTCGAAGCGTTCGATATCGGGCAGTACCTGTGCCAGCTCCTCTCGGGGCAGTGCGATGCCGCCGATATCGATATGGGTGGGGGTCGTCGAGTTCATGGTGTGTGCCCTCGGGTGGCCGCAGCTGCGAACCACCCTGCGGCCTATGTCGAACGTTTCAAGCGGGCGGGCGCCTCAGTCGCTTTTCGGCTTGGCCCGGCGCTTGCCGGGTTTGGCCTTGCCTGCCTTGGCTTTGGCCTTGCCCGGCTTCTTCGGCCCGGGTTTGGGCTTTGGTTTGCGTCGCCCGGCGGGCGGTGGCGGCGGCGCGCCGTGCTCACGACTGATCGCTAGCTGACGACCGGCCACCCAAACAGTCTTGAGATGGGCGAAGATGTCTTCGGGCATGCCCTTGGGCAAATCGACGAGACTGAAATCGTCGCGGATATCGATCCGGCCGATATGCGCGCTGTCGACGCCCGCCTCGTTGGCGATCGCGCCCACGATATTGCGCGGCTCGACGCCATGGCTACGGCCGACCTCGATACGAAACGTTTCCAGGTCGCCCTCGCCGAAGGACTGCTGGCGGGCCGCACCCTTGTTCGCGCTCTTGGGCGTTTGTGCGCCCATGTCGCGCGGGCTTGCACCGCGATCGGCCTTGCTGCTCGGCGCCAGCATCAGCGGCTCGTCGCCCTGGGCCAGGTAGGCAAGCGCTGCGGCCAGTTCTTCGGGCTCGACGTTGTGTTCGGCGCGATACTCTTCGAGCAGTTCGCGAAACGGCTTGAGCTTGCCTTCGGCCAGCGTGACCGAAATGCGCTGCTTGAAACGGGCTACGCGCTGCTCGTTGACCTCGGCGATGCTCGGCAGATCCATCGGCTCGATGGCCTGACGGGTGGCGCGTTCGATCGCCTTGAACAGATGCTTTTCGCGCATGGTCACGAACAGGATCGCATCGCCCTCGCGACCGGCCCGCCCGGTGCGTCCGATACGATGCACATAGGCCTCGGTATCGTGGGGGATATCGAAATTGATCACGTGGCTGATGCGTTCCACGTCGAGCCCGCGCGCGGCCACGTCTGTGGCCACAATGATATCGAGCTGTCCGTTCTTGAGCTTGGCTACCGTACGCTCGCGCTGATTCTGGGCGATATCGCCGTTGAGCGCGGCACAGGCATAGCCACGGGCCGACAGGCGCTCGGCGAGTTCGTCGGTCGATTTCTTGGTGCGTGCGAACACGATCATCGCATCGAAAGGCTCGGCTTCGAGCAACCGCGTGAGCGCATCGAGCTTGCTCGTGCCGCCGCCGACGATCCAGTAGCGCTGGCGGATATTGACCGCCGTGGTGGTCTTCGTCTGGATGGTGATTTCCTGCGGCTCGCGCAGGTGGGTCTTGGCGATACGGCGGATCGCGCTCGGCATGGTGGCCGAAAACAGTGCGACCTGACGTTGCGCCGGCGTGTGCTCGAAGATCCATTCCACGTCTTCGATGAAGCCCATGCGCAGCATCTCGTCAGCTTCGTCGAGCACCATCCAGTCGAGCCCGTCGAGCTTGAGCGTGCCGCGCTTGAGATGATCCATCACCCGGCCCGGCGTGCCCACGACCACGTTTACGCCGCGCTTGAGCGCCGCCAGCTGCGGGCCATAGCCCTGTCCGCCGTAGATAGGCAGCACGTGGAAGCCCGGCATATGCGCGGCATAACGCTGAAACGCTTCCGCGACCTGGATCGTGAGTTCGCGCGTGGGTGTAAGCACCAGCGCCTGTGGTCCCTTGCCACCTTTGCCACGCTCCGGCAGGCCGGAAAGAATGGGCAGCGCAAAGGCTGCCGTCTTGCCGGTGCCCGTCTGGGCCTGGCCCAGCACGTCCTTGCCTTCGAGCAAGGGCGGAATGGTCGCGGCCTGGATCGGCGACGGCGTTTCGTAGCCGACATCGGCCAGCGCCGCCATCACGGCATCGGATAAAGCCAGATCGCTGAAGGCGATCTGCGGGGATTCATTTTCGGTAGGGACGGACATGCATAGCCTGAAGGCACGGGCGCGGACGCGCGCCCGAAGAAACACTGCGCCAGAACGGCGCGGGCAACTATTCTACCCGTTATTCACCGTCGTCGGTCCCTGTTTTTCGGTTGCCGCGTCATCGACGATCGCCGCAATCGAATCGGCGGTGAGCGCTGACAGCGTCCAGCCCAGGTGGCCGTGCCCGGTGTTGTAGAACACGTTCGGTGCGCGCCCGGCCCCGACCCGCGGCATCATGTTCGGCATCATCGGGCGCAGCCCGGCCCAGGGCACCACCTGACGGGTCTTGACGTCGGGAAAGCACTGCTTCACCCACTCGACCAGTGGCGCAATACGGTCGGCGCGAATATCGCGGTTGAATCCGTTGAACTCGGCGGTGCCGGCCACACGAAAGCGGTCGTCGCCCAGACGCGCACAAACGAGCTTGGTTTCGTCATCGAGCAGGCTCACCTCGGGCGCGCCCTGTTTCGATGCCTCGTCTTCCAGATTCACGGTAATCGAATAACCCTTCACCGGATAAACGTTGACCCGGTCGCCCAGCTGCGAGGCGATCTCGCGGCTGCCGGTGCCGGCACAGACCACCACCCCGTCGAAATCGAGCGTCACCCGGTCCTCGGGCGTGTCGTTGTCACAGGCCGCTATCGTCACCCTGCGACCGTCGGTCTTGACGCTTTCTACGGTGTTGTTGTAGCGAAACTGCACGCCCTGCGCCTGCGCGGCCCGGGCCAGCCCCTGGGTGAACTTGTGGATATCGCCGCTGGAATCGCTTTCCGTGAAGAAGCCGCCGTAATACTCGCCGGCCAGCGCGGGCTCGATTGCACGCATCTCGTCGGGTGTGACCGGCTGCCGCTCGAGCCCGCCTGCGGCCAGCAGCTTCGAGACTTTCTCGGCGTGCCGATAGCCGGCCCGATTACGATAGATATGCAGGATGCCTTTTCGCTTGACGTCGAAATCGATGTTTTCACGCTCCGCCCAGGAGAATAGAAACTCACGCGCCTCGATCGCCATTCGTGCGGTTTCGGTGGTATTGCGCCCGTACTGTGGAATGGCGCCAATGAATTCCAGAAACCATGAGAGCTTGTGCCAGGAAGGTTTCGGGTTGACCAACAAGGGTGCGTCGCTGCGAAACATCCATTTCATGCCCTTGAAGACCATTGGCCAGTGATTCCAGACCTCGGCGTTCGAGGCCGACAGCTGGCCGCCGTTGGCGAACGAGGTTTCCATCGCCGCATAGCGATTGCGGTCAAAAAGGGTCACGGTATAGCCGCGGCGGACCAGAGCGTAGGCCGTGGTGACCCCGGTGATTCCGCCGCCGATGATTGCTATATGTTTCATATGCCTTTATCCGGTGGTGTCGTGCGTGGATGCCCTGCACTCGTGCAGGTGCCGCCCCTTCCGTCACTTGGACCTGAGAGATTCACCCACGGCGTTGTCACCGTGTGCTTGCTCCTTCGGTGCACGCCGGCCCAGCGGCCGCGCGACTCTTCGGATATGGCCGCGATAACGGTCCTTGGTGCCTGAGAGTTTCCGGGGCGGTTGCTCCTTCGGCGCCGGCGCCGTGCGCCGATCTCTCCCGCTATCGCGTTGATGTTCTAGACCTGTCGGTTGGCTTTTGGCCTGGACATGACGTCGCCCGCGACGATGTTCAAGATCGGGCGTGCTTACTTGGCAAGATACCACGAGCAATCCCCATGCCAACACTCCCCGAACGCCACCGCGCAAGGCATCGCGCCGCGCTCGGTACCGAGTGACGATGCGCCATACAGGATATATCCATCCGTACGCACGACCCTGGCCTGTCTGGTGTCCGTGACGGCGCCGGGCCAGGCACGACCAGCGCCGGGCATCGACTGGAAAACGCCGGCAAGCCTCATCTCGTCGTTAAAGGGTCAGGGCGTCGTAGCCGTCGGCACGTATCTTCTTAGGCAGCTGCCCGTCTTTCATTTTCCATGGCTTCGCAGGCGTTGGACGCGGCGCGGCTGGTTTCACGTATGCCTGTTATCAGCCGGACGATTACGAACAGGCCGAAGCGCCATTGGGGCCGTACGAAGTATCGGCATCAACCGACAACGCGATTACGCCCTTCGGCCTTGGCCTGGTACAGACGACGATCGGCTTTGGAGAAAAGCGTTCTGAAATCCATGCCGTCGCGCCCGAGTTCGGCGATACCGATGCTTACCGACATCGGAATATCCTTACCGCGGTAGCGGAACGGCCGGTCGCGAACGAGATCGCGCAGGTCGACGGCGATCCGGCGCGCATGTTCCAGATCCACATCGGACAAGAGAATCCCGAACTCCTCGCCGCCCAGCCGGCCGGCGACGTCGGTCTGGCGAATGCGCGAGGCCAGCAGTTCAGCAACGAAGCACAGCGCCATGTCGCCGGCATCGTGACCATAGTCGTCGTTCACGCGTTTGAAATGATCGAGATCGACGACCAGCATCGCGAGCGGAATTTTCTGGCGCAGATAGCGCTGGCGTTCGCGCGCGAAGACTTCGCGAAAACGCGACCGGTTGGCGAGCCCCGTCAGCGGGTCGGCAAGCGCGAGCGCACGCAGTTCGTGCTCGGTCTTTTCCCGGCTGGCTTCGTAGATATACGAAAAGCCGAGAATGGAGCCCGTGCAAAGCACCACGTTGACGACACTCAGATACCCGATCCAGCCGCCCCAGATACCGTGCTTGTACACAAAGATCGCGCCCGCACAGCCTATGAACAGTAGTGCTACCCACAACCCCTGCCATCGTCCCAACAGAAGATGCGACAGCAAAGGCACGAGAAAGACCCATATGAACACGGTAACGCCGGTTGCCCCTGTCCATAACGACAGCATCATGACGATAAAGAACGGGACCACGAACAGAACGTTGGTGACGGGTGCCCGCTCTGTTTCATGCACCACATAAAGCAGGAGCGCGGCGTACGCGACCAGGCACAGTTCGGCCACCGCAAGCCAGCGGTAGCCGAGGTAGAAATGAAGGCCGGCATAGCCGAGCACGGCCGAGCAGGTAAACCACAGCAGCGCGGTGAATACGGTGCGCTGGTAGGGGCGTACCTCTGCGGGCCGATCGCGTTTGAGAAAAAGGTTTTTCATTGGCGGTGCTGCGGCAGCCGAATGTACCCGCACGCCGCAACCGCGAAAACCACCCCCATTTAGACCCCGTCTCTCATGTCTTGTCGTGGAGGGATCGCCCGCGCCGCACCTGCCAGGCTGTACGCAAGACGCCGCACCTTATCCCTCGCACTGATTTTTTTACGACGCATCCGGACCGCCTCAGCGTTCTCGTTATAAATCGAAAACCAGGCTATGTCGATGACCCAGGCCGGGCGCCGAGCCTCCCCCAAGCCGGAGCATATCCGCAATGCGCACCGCAGTATCAAAGGGCGCGCGGCGCGACCCGGCGAAAACCCCGCGTTTTCCGACACCTGCCTGTTGTAGCGCCCGTGACCCCTGGCGATTGAAGGTATGCGCATCGCGCATCCTGCGCTGTGTCGGTGTTGTTGCCTTCGCGCACTGATAACATTCGTGCCACGCTCTTACGCATCGTGTAACTTTGGCAGCTCTAGCCCGCGCCATCGACTACAAAGGACGACGCGAACCCATGATTACCGCTGATGAAGCACTGGAACGTTTGAAGCTCGGTAACCGCCAGTTCGTCGATAACATCGAGACTGCCGAAACCTTGAGCAAGCATGCCCGCCCGGCTGAACTGGTTGCCGAACAAAAACCGCTCGCGATAATCCTGGGGTGTTCCGATGCACGCGTGCCTGCGGAAATCGTGTTCAACCAGGGCCTGGGCGATCTGTTCGTGATTCGCGTGGCGGGTAACGTCGTTGCGCCGTCCCAGATTGGTAGCATCGAATTCGCGGCCGCGCAGTTCGGCACCCCGCTGGTCGTTGTGCTCGGGCACACGCAATGCGGTGCGGTCACGGCCACGCTCGACGAACTCCAGCAGCCGAACGAAAACCAGTCGCGCAACCTGCGTTCGATCGTGGATCGCGTGCGCCCGTCCGTGGAAAAACTGCTCAAGGGGGATCTCGCCGGAGATCGCCATGCGCTCATCCACGCGGCCGTACGCGCCAACGTCGCCCGCTCGGTCAAACGCCTGCGGCACGGTTCGGACATCCTGGAGCAGCTGCTAACGCAAGGTCAGCTCAAGATCGTCGGCGCCGAATACGCGATCGAAACCGGCAAGGTGACGTTCCTCGACGACGTGGTCGACGGATAGCCCGGTATCGCCCGGCCCCGGGCGATAGTAAAACGCCCGGGGCCTCGATCACGCGTTCATGCCCATTTGCGGCTTTCGCCGCGGTGGCGCATCAGCTCAGCTGATCGAGCGCGGCGACGAAGCGCGCGGCGCAGGCGTTTACGTCGTAGAGTTTGTCCAGACCGAACAGGCCGACACGAAACGACCGGAAATCGTCGCCCTCGCCGCACATAAGCGGCACGCCCGCAGCGATTTGTACGCCGGCTTCGACGAAGCGCTTGCCGGATTGGATATCCGCGTCTTGCGTATAGCTCACCACCACACCCGAAGCCTGGAAGCCGGGTGCGGCGACACTGGCGAAACCACGGGCTTCGAGTGCTTCGCGTATCTTGCCGCCCAGCTCGAGCTGGCGTTCACGGGCGTGCTCGAAACCCAGCGTACGGGTTTCGCCCATCATCGCCAGCAGCCGGGTCAAACCGTCGGTGGGCATGGTGGCATGATAGGCATGTCCACCGTCTTCGTAGGTTTCCATGATCTGCAGCCACTTGCGCAGATCGCAGGCATAGCTGCTGCTCGTGGTGGCCTCGATACGCTGGCGCGCGCGTTCGCTGAGCATCACCATCGCGCAGCACGGCGAGGCACTCCAGCCTTTTTGCGGCGCGCTGATGAGCACATCGATACCGCAGGCCTGCATATCCACCCAGTGCGTGCCCGATGCAATACAGTCGAGCACGAAAAGACCGTCGACGGCATGTACCGCCGCGGCCACCGCGCTTAGATAGTCGTCGGGCAGCAGCATGCCGGCGGACGTCTCCACATGGGGTGCGAACACCACTGCAGGACGCTCTGTCTCGATGCGTTCTACCACCTCGGCGACAGGTGCCGGCACAAACGGCGCCTGGGCCCCTTCGTGCTGTCGCCGTGCACACAGCACGGTGGTCGAAGCCGGGATGTCGCCCATGTCCATGATCTGTGTCCAGCGATAGCTGAACCAGCCGTTGCGGATGACCAGGCAATGCGCATCGCCGGCGAACTGGCGGGCCACGGCTTCCATGCCAAAGGTGCCGCTACCCGGCACGATGACCGCCGAGTGGGCGTTGTAGACCTGCTTGAGCACGCCCGAAACCTCGGTCAGCACATGCTTGAAGCGCGCCGACATATGATTGAGCGCGCGGTCGGTATAGACCACCGAATATTCCAACAAGCCATTGGGATCCACGGCTGTTTCTGCCTGCGTCATGGCGCATATCCTGTTGTTGTTTCGGCCTTGAGCCCGCTACTTTGGCATAAAACCGCCCCCGACAAGCAGGCGCTTGAAACCGGAACGCTTAGGGGGCTTATGCTGTGGTCCATGCGAAACGGATACTGGTCATGAACCTGCTGGCCCACCTGCTGCTTGCGGAACGCAGCGATACGTCGTTCGCCGGCCAGATTCTCGGCGACGAGATCAAGGGTCGCCTGGACGATCGTTTCCTGCCCGGCGTACGCCATGGCATTCGCCTGCACCGCGCGATCGACGGCCACAGCGACGCCCACGACGGGCACCGACGCCTGCGTAATCGCTTCCGACCACCGCAGCGGCGTTATGCCGGTATTCTCGTTGATATCGGCCTCGACTACGCCCTGGCGCGGCACTGGGGCGATTTCCATCCGGACTCACTCGAGAGCTTTGCCCGCCGGGCACAGCAGCGCGTCATGGCGGAGTGGCCCTCCAACGCGCCCTTCAACCGGATGCGCCTGCGCGGACTAGGTGTGATCTTTCAGTAGGTTGTT
>NZ_APNL01000031.1:0-22872 GCF_040361435.1 Salinisphaera sp. C84B14
CACGCGTTTTCACACAGCCTGGGCCAATAGCGGACCTAATCAGGTCTCATGAAATAGTAGGCTGGGCCTCCTAGTCTGGCAGCAGTTCTAGTGTTCGAGCACGAAAAAGATCACCTCGCGGAACACATAGGCCGCCGTGCCCCAGACCAGCAGGCTGGCGGCGCCGATACCCACGAACCACAACAGACGGCGTCCGGTTTCATTCATGACGACTCCGACTTATCCGGCAGCTAGTGATAGCCCATGTCACGGCTGACCTTGCCCCGAAATATCCAGTACGACCACCCCGTATAGAACAGGATGAACGGCAACAGGATCACCAGGCCCACGAGCAGAAAACTCTGTGTTTCCGGCGGCGAGGCAGCGTTCCATATGGTCAGATGCGGCGGAATGATATGCGGCCAGAAGCTCGCCGCGAGCCCGCCATAGCCGACGATGAACATCGCCAACGAAAGCAGAAAAGGCGCGTACTCCCGCCGCCGGCTCACGCTCCAGTACAAGAAATACGACACCACGATCGCGGCGATCGGGAACGGCACCAGCAACAGCGCATGCGGGAAACCGAACCAGCGCTCGGCATAGTTGCCGTCGAGGAACGGCACATAGATGCTCACCACCGCCATGAACACGATCACGGCCGTCAACAGTACGCGCGACCAGCCATAGGCGCGCCGCTGCAACAGGCCGGTGGTTTTCATCACCACCCAGGTCGCGCCCAGTAGTGCATAGCCGGCCACGAGTGCAGCGCCGGTAAGCATCGTGAAGCCCGAAAACCAGTCGAACGCGCCGCCGACATACTGGGCGCCGTTGGCCTCGATGCCCTGCACGATCGCCCCGAGGGTTACGCCCTGGAAGAACGTCGCGATCACGGAGCCGAGATTGAACGCCAGATTCCAGCCGAGCTTGCGCCGCGCCTTGAAACGGAACTCGAACGCCACGCCGCGAAAGATCAACGCGATCAGCATGCCGGTGAGCGGCAGATAGAGCGCCGGCAACAATACCGTATAGGCCGGCGGAAACGCGGCCAGCAGCGCCACGCCGCCGAGGACCAGCCAGGTTTCGTTGCCGTCCCAGATCGGCGCGACCGAGTTCATCATGATGTCGCGTTCGGCCTCGCCATAGGCCACGCCGCAGAGGATGCCGATGCCGAGCACGAAGCCGTCCAGCAGCACGTACATGATCACGCCGAAGCCGATTATGCCGAACCAGATCAGCGGCAGGATTTCGATCAACGTCATGACTTCTCTCCCACCGGCTCGTTGGGATACGACAACGGCCGGGCCGGGGTCGCATACGGGTCGGGCACCGGGTGCGCAGGCGCTTTTTCAGGCCCGGTACGCACCACGCGCACGATGTAATACAGCCCGGCGCCGAAGACGATGCCGTAGACGATCACGAACGTGATCAGCGTCGCCAACACGCTCGGCGCGCCCACCGGCGAGAGCGAATCCGACGTGCGCAGCAGGCCATAGACGGTATAAGGCTGGCGCCCGATCTCGGTCGTGATCCAGCCCGCCAATACGGCGATGAAGCCCGAGGGAATCATCGCCACCAGATACCGATGATAGGCGCGCGAGTCGAGCAGCCGGCCGCGAAACGCCAGCCACAGCCCGAGCATGCCGGCGAGCAGCATGAGCAGGCCCAGCCCCACCATGATCCGGAACGAAAAGAAGATCGGCGCGACCGGCGGGCGCTCGCTTGGCGGGAAATCCTTGAGGCCGACCAGTTTGCCGTTCCATTCATGGGTGAGAATCAGACTGGCGAGATTCGGCACCGCGATCTCGTAGTGGTTGGTTTCGTTCTCGGCATCCGGCCAGGCGAACAGCGCCAGGGCGGCGCCTTCTTCGGTATCCCAATGCGCTTCCATGGCCGCGATCTTGGCCGGCTGGTATTCCAGCGTCTTCAGGCCGTGGAAATCGCCGGCGACGATCTGCAACGGTGTGACGATGGATACGAACGCCACACCCATGATCAGCATTACCCGCGAGGCCTCGTGGGCGGTGCCTTTCAGCCGGTACCAGGCGCCCACGCCCAAAATCACGAAGGCGGTGGTCAGATACGCCGCCAGCACCATGTGCACGAGCCGATACGGAAACGACGGGTTGAACACAATCGCCCACCAGTCGGTGGGATAGAACACGCCGTCGCGCAGCTCGTAGCCGGCGGGCGTATGCATCCAGGAGTTGGCCGACAGAATCCAGAACGCCGACAGCATGGTGCCGATCGCCACCATCGCGGTGGCAAAGAAATGCAGCTTCGGGCCCACCTTGTTCCAGCCGAACAACATGATGCCGAGGAAGGTCGCCTCCAGGAAAAAGGCCGTCAGCACTTCATAGGAGAACAGCGGCCCCAGCACCGGCGCGGTGGCTTCGGCGAACACCGACCAGTTGGTGCCGAACTGAAAGCTCATCACGATGCCGGAAACCACGCCCATGCCGAACGACACGGCAAAGATCTTCACCCAGAACTGGTAGAGCCGGCGAAACACGTCGCGACCGGTGAACAGGTGCATGCCTTCGCACATCGCCAGCCAGCTCGCCAGGCCGATGGTGAAGGCCGGGAACAGGATATGAAACGACACCACGAACGCGAACTGTATTCGCGACAGGATTTCCGGATCGAGAGCCATGCTTTTCACCTAGGAAGCTGCTTATCGAAGTATACCGGAGGGGGTATATAGCGTCACTATTCAATCGCGACTTAAATTACATGGCGGCTACGGAGAATAAGTCGGACCGCAGGAAGACGCTCGATTCAGATATGACGCACCAAGGAGGCTGTCAATGTATAATTTAGTAAGGCTTATTTCCTAGCTAGTAAACACAATGTCCGAAAATGCCGACATCCTTCCTTTCGACCAGGAATGGGAAGCCAGCAAGTCCGCACTCATTCGGCGTCTGAAACGCGTCGAGGGGCAAGTTCGCGGCTTGCAGGCTATGCTGGAACGTGATGCCGAATGCGAGGACGTAGCGGTTCAAATGACCGCTGCCCGCAAAGCGCTCGACCGTACCTTCTATAACATGCTGTCCTGCGTAATCGAGCGAGAGCTGTCTTGCCAGAAGCTTGATGCGGCCGATGCGCGCGAGCGTCTTAAGTACGCTACGGAGCTATTGTCACGCTACGGCTAGGTACGAGTTGCCGAAAGAAACCGATCGGCTAGCCACCCGCCCAATAATATGGCGGGGAGAAAGATAGCGGCTTCTCGAAAGTTGAATACCAAGGCTGCCAAGGCCGGTCCGGGGCAATAACCTGCTAGCCCCCAGCCAACTCCAAAGAGGGCGGCGCCCGATAGTAATCGTCGATCGATAGTCAGCGAGCTGGGTCGGTGGAATGTAGACCCGAATAGCGGGCGTATCCGTTTTCCCAAGAAAGCATTCGTAAGGCTGAATACGGCGAGAGCCATGGCCATGACCAGAGCAAGGCTCGGATCCCACCGGCCGACGGGATCCAGAAAAGCGAGCACTTTCTCCGGGTTCACCATTCCAGAAATCGTCAGCCCGATACCAAAGACCAGGCCGGACGCTAGCGTGATCACGTACTGCATCCGCTCAGCCCGTAAAAAGATGTCGCGTGATAACCGCTGTAACCACGCCGCAGATAAAGAAGACAAGGGTGGCAGCAATGGATCGCGTCGAACCGCGCCCAATTCCGCACACGCCGTGGCCGCTGGTGCAGCCTGACCCTAATCGTGTGCCCATGCCAACCAGCACTCCGCCCGCTATGAGCAGAGGCGTCGGAAAGTTCGTGCGTTCCGGCACGGCGTTCGCGCTGAATAGGGCGATTAGTACAGCGCCGCCGACTATGCCAACCAGGAACATACCTCGCCGCATACGGTCGTCCGTGCGACGCCTTACGACACCGTGCAAATGGCCGGAGATTCCAGCAATACGGCCCGTTCCGATCCATAGCAATGCCGCCGCCGCGCCGATAAGCGCCCCGCCGGCCGACGCAGTCAGCGGCGTGAAATCAAACACGTCGAACACGAAGTTATTCCGTTAGATCCGGGCGTGGCTTGGGTTTCGGCCAGTGCCAGTCCAGTCCGCGTAGCATGACCTGCCAGTACAAGGCCGGGAAAAATTGGCTTTTGACTGGCCAGTACATTCGCCGCGAAGTCCGCGGATCCAGTGGAAAACTAGAGACCACTTCACCACCGTAGCGGAACTCGGCCAGCATGACCTTGCCATGCGCGACCGTGAGTGGGCACGCCCCGTAACCGTCGTAAGCACGTTTTTTAGCCGATTCCCCCAGGGCCGCGCGCAGTTCAGCGACCACGACTGGGAACTGGCGGCGTACGGCGGCCATGGTCTTCGCATTGGGGGTGTCGGTGCAGTCACCCAAAGCCAGCACATTATCGTAGCGGGTATGCGTGAGCCGGTTCTTATCGACGGTGACCCAGCCGGCGTCGCCCGCGAGTGGACTTCCCTTGATAACGTCCGGCGCAGACTGCGGCGGCACCACGTGGAGCATGTCGAAAGCACGCGTTACTGGCCCATCGTCAGTCGAAAAGGTGGCTTCGTGCTTTTCACCGTCCACGGCCACTAGATTGTGTTTGAAATAGGGCGTCGCTCCATACGAAGCAATAACTTTATCGAGCTCCCGTGCATAGGCGGGGACCCCGAACATCGCACCGCCTTGATTATAGAACCCGATCTCCGCCGATATCCCGCGTTTGCGCAGCGTATCGGCGGTCAAGTAAAGCGCTTTCTGCGGAGCGCCGGCGCACTTGATTGGCATAGCTGGCTGCGTAAACAACGCCTTGGCGCCATGGGTCAGCGATTGGGCCAACTCGTGGGTATAGGGTGCGAGGTCGTATCGATAGTTCGAGGTTACGCCGTTGCGCCCCAGAGTCTCGGAGAGACCCTCAATGGCTTGCCAGTCGATCTGGAGGCCTAGTGCCACTACCAAAAAGTCATAGGTAACTGACTCGCCGGAGGCCAACTCGACGCGATTTTCGTCCGGTGCGAACGCACTGATCGTGGCCCGGATCCAGCGGGCCTTGTCCGGCATAACTTCTTCCTCGCGCCGCTTTGTGTCTTCGGCCCGCATGTCGCCACCACCTACGAGCGTCCAGCCCGGCTGGTAGTAATGCACGTCGCTCGCCTCGATTACAGCGACATCAAGTTGAGGCGATTGCCTCAGTAGGGCGGCGGCGACTGATAGCCCGGCTGTACCACCGCCCGCGACAACGACGCGATGATGGCTTGTGTTGCTCGACATGATTTACTCCGTCTTGCTACGTATACCCCTAAGGGTATAATAGAACCCGAAGGCATTTGCAAATAACCGATTCTTAGGTTGGTGCAATTCTGGTTTCCACAGATTAGAAGGAAGACAACCATGGCGAGCGGCACTCCGGAAGTCGTCGGATTCTTCGACGAAAAGACTTTCAGCGTTCAGTACGTCTGTGTCGATACAGTCAGCAAACGCTGTGCGATCATCGACCCGGTACTGAACTACGACGAGAAATCGGCGAGCACGAGCACGGAATCCGCCGATGAGATCGCGGCGTTCGTGCAGTCGCGCGGGCTCACGGTCGACTGGATTCTGGACACACATCCGCATGCGGACCATCTCTCGGCAGCGATCTATCTTCAGGGGCTTTTCGACGCGCCGCGCGCGATCGGCGAGCACGTCATCGACGTCCAAAAGCTCTGGAAGAAGATCTACAACTTCGGTGACGACTTCAAAACTGACGGACACCAGTGGGATCGGCTTTTTGGCGATGGCGACACGTTCACTGTCGGCGAGCTTGAGGCGAGGGTAATGTATTCGCCGGGTCATACCCTGGCCTCGATCACCTACGTGATCGGCGATGCCGCGTTCGTGCACGACACGCTGTTCCAGCCCGACTTCGGTACCGCACGAGCAGATTTCCCAGGCGGCGATGCAGCCACACTCTATCGCTCGATCCAGGCCATTCTTGAGTTGCCGGACGAGACTCGCCTTTTCACCGGTCATGACTACATGCCGGATGGGCGAGAACCGCGCTGGGAGTCCACGGTGGGCGAACAGCGGGAGCGTAACCCGCATCTGCAGAACATGGACGAATCCGCGTATACGGCCTTGCGAAACAAGCGTGATGCGGAACTACCGCTGCCCGCGCTCATGCTCGCCGCGCTTCAGATCAATACGCGGGGAGGGCGCCTCCCTACGCCGGAGAATAACGGCACCGCGTACCTGAAGATCCCAGTGAACGCCTTCTAAAGAGAGCGAGGCAATGCGCATCGTTCCTCACCGACGAGCCGGAGCAAGTCGCACACCTACTCATTCAGCATCTGGAGAACGATATGAGCTCGATTAACACCGGAATAGATGAAGAAGGTCGGATGAACACCGGCGAAGGTTTGAAAAAACTGCTCGCTGATTCGTATACGTTGTATCTGCAAACGCACAACTTCCATTGGAACGTAACCGGCCCGCGATTTCGCGAGCTGCATCTTATGTTCGAGGAGCAGTACACGGAGTTGGCTACGGCCGTGGACGAGATCGCGGAGCGCATACGCTCGCTCGATCAGGTCGCGCCGGGTACATATCGCCAGTTCTCGACTTTGAGCTCGATCTCCGAGGTCGAAGACGTGCCTAATGCAGACCGTATGGTCGAGGTTCTAGGTGCGGGACATGAAAAGGTCGTGATGACATGCCGGGATGTACTGCAACGCGCACAGCATGCCGGCGACGAGTCTTCGGCGGCTCTTGTCTCTGATCGTATGCGCGTGCATGAGAAGACAGCTTGGATGTTGCGGGCGATGGCTAGCTAAGAGAGCGTACGAACATTCTTACTGGGGCACGACGGCGTAGCCGCGACTTTGAAAGATCACCAGATCGCTGAGCGCCGACAATGCAACATCGACCTCATTGTTGACCCATGACTGATCGAACGCATGCTTTGCGAGCGCCTGGCCACATACGTGCAGGGTGACGCCCGCCTTGCGTAGGGCGGCGATCAGCGCGGTGTTGGGGTTGGCCTGTCCGAACTGCTTCTCGTATTGGGCGTCATTCAAAATACTAGGGGTCGCTGGCCCGTGAACCACGACCACGAAGTCGAGTTTTTCAGTGGGCACGCCGGCCGATGCGAACACGTTCACGGCCCGTGCGACGTGTTCCAAGCCCGGGTTCAGCTGGTCGGGTCTTTTCGCTGCTCTGGTTACATCGAACACGGCTTTGTGCTCGGCCTCGACCGAGGGCTGGTTGGCTGCATGGGGGAGCGACTTGATGCCGCCATAGCCTTCGATGGCCGGGTAGTGCCAGTCGTCCCCTGCGGCCCAAGCGGGACCAACACTAGCCAATGCGACACTCAAAATGATGAGAGTTGTACGAAACATTGGGGTCATAACGAGCTCCTTTATGCATAACTGAATGGTTGAACACTGGGCTGGGCGCGCTCGACCCAGTGCCTCCCAAAGCTCTGGGTCAATGTCAGCCCGGCTGTGCCGGATATCGTTTTATACGGCCGACCCATGCGACTCCAAGCCGGGCAGTCTTCGTTCGAGCGTTAGGCGGCACTCGAGAATTTGAACAGCGGTGGGCTTAGCCGACGCGGTCGTAGATGACGACGATTGCCGTGCCGAAAGCCCTGATCAGGGTTTAGGTCCCAGAATCTTCTCTACGTCGTCGCCGCGTGGCATGCCCTGTTTGAGTCCGATATCCCCGTTGGTCTTGCGATAGAGAATCGTCGGCGTGGCGAAATAGCCCAAAGCCTCCATGAGGGTGTTGTTGTCCTGGACCTTGTCGCGAGCGGCGCCCGAAATATTTTCGGCGACTTCGATACCGCCGGCGGCGTAGTTGCGCTCCTGGCGTTCCAGTGCAGCCTCTGGATCATCAGCGCCGACGATCGTGGCGGCCTTCGGCACGCTGTCGGCTTTGAGAATACCGACCATGACGTGGCGGATCTGGACGTCACCCGCTTCCACCCAGGGGCGTGCTGTCTGCCAGAACTGGTTGCAGTAAGGGCAGTTCGGATCGGTGATCTCGTAGACGATACGGGGCGCGTCGGCGTCACCGTCACGGACCCAAGTGGCGTCTTCCAACTGGTCCCAAGCCTTCTTGTTCTGCGGTCCCGACGATATACGCTCCAGAGGGTCGGCCGTCAGATTGTTGCCATGTTCGTCGACTAGTGTGCCGAGTACTGCATGCTTACCGTCCTCCGTTACATAAATCGCCATGGGCCGGCCCTGGACGGTAGCGGCGTATCCGGTCAGCCCGCTTGGGGCATCGAAAGAGCCGAGAATATTCATTCCACGATCCTCCATCGCCGCCACGGGCGCCGGTGAATCGGATTCTTCTTCGGGGGCGGCCCATGCGACCAGCGCGTACATGCCGATGGCGGTAGCGGTGATCGTCAGGATTAGAGATAGTCGTGCAGTTCTGGTCATGGTTGTTCCTCATTATTGTGAGAAGAAGCAGTGGGCGCCGTGTCGAAACGTTCGAGAGCGGCGGTGAGAGTCGCGCGCGACAGCTGGCCCAGATGGCTGTCGACCAAACGCCCGTCGCCGTCGTAGAACAGTGTCGTAGGCAATGCGGCTGAGCCGGCCTGCTTGGCCAGATGCCCGCCCGAATCGCGCAGCACGTGTTCGATGTGTAGATCCTGGCTGTCCAGGAAACTCTGGATGGTGGGCGTTGCCTCGGCTTGGTTCGCGAACACGAACAGCACATCATCGCGCTCGTTCTGGGCGGCCTCGAGAACGGGCATCTCCGCACGGCAGGGCGGACACCAGGTCGCCCATAGATTGACCACCATCGGCCGGCTCTCGGCTTCGGCCTGTAGCGTAGCGAGATCGGTGGCGCGGCCATCCAGCGTCTGCAGCCGTGCCTCGGGCAGGCTCGCCGCCTGCTGTTCGATCAGGGTGAGCGCGCCGCCGGTCAGCCCCCAGGCGAGGCCGCCGGCGACCAGTGCGGCGGCCAGCGGTGCGCGCAGCAGCGGCCGGCGCCAGACCACGAAGCTTGCGTAAGCGGCCATGCCCAGCAGCCCGCCGATCGCATCGAAACCGCCGTCACGAATGTCGAAAATGCCCAGCGGCGCCGGGCGGTATTCGCCGAAATAGCGGATCACGAACACCAGCCGGGCCGCCACCGCGCCGGCCAGCGCCAGGTTGAACAGCGTGTCGGTGATCGGCACTTCACGCCGGCGCGCGGCAACCTTGCCGGCTATCAACGCCGTAATCAGCGCGAAAAGCATCAGGGCATGGGCGACCGAGATCGCCAGCGGGCCGAGGTTGAAGGACAGCATCAGGAATTCTCCAAGTCGTCACGTGCGCGCTCGAGGTGATCGAGGAAGGCCTCGGCGTCCAGCTCGCCGACGATGCGCGCGCTGCGGGCCTCTTCGCCGTCCGGGCCGATCAGCAGCAGGGTGGGTGGGCCGACGACGCCGTAGTGGCCCATCAGCGCGCGGTCGGCGGCGTCGTTGTCGGTCACGTCCGGGCGCAGCAGCTGCACGTCGTCCAGTGCCGCCTGTACGCGGGCGTCGCCGAAGACTTCGGATTCGATCACCTTGCACGAGATACACCAGTCGGCGTAGAAATCCACGACCGTCCAGCGGCCGTTTTCGCCGGCCTTGGCCACTTGCGCATCAAGAGCGTCGAGATCGGACACGGGCTCAAAACGGGCCATGAAGTCGTCTGTCTGCGCACCGGCTTCGCCGCCCGCGTCGGTCGTGTTCGCGGGCGCGCCGGCAAAGGCCAGCGGCCGCATCGGATCGCTGGCGCCACCGGCGGCGCCGATCACCAGCAGCGCGCCCCAGAGGCCGATCAGAAGGCCGGCTACGCGCGCGATCATCGCTAGCGGTAGCGTCGCCTGGGCGGCGCGCAGCGCGACCTGATAGAGCGTGGTGCCGATGGCGAGCAGCCACGCGCCCCACAGTCCGAGCATCCAGGGGGCGGGCGTCACGCGGGCGACGAACCACAGCGCCATGCCCAGCAGGACGAAACCGAACACCGCCTTCACGCCGTTCATCCACGGCCCCGGGCGTGGCAGGAATCGGGCCCCGAGGCTGCCGGCGAGGACCAGCGGCGCGCCCATGCCCAGGCCGAGCGCGAACAGCGCGCTGCCGCCGATTAGCACGTCGCCGGATTCGGCGATGAACAGCAGCGCCCCGGCCAGCGGCGCGGTCATACACGGGCCGACGATCAGCGCCGATAGTGCGCCCATGACCGCCGCGCCGCCGAGGCTTCCGCCGCGCTGGGCGCTGCTGGCGCGATCCAGCCGGTTACGCAGGGCCGCCGGCAGCTGCAACTCGTAGACGCCGAACATCGCCAGCGCGAGTGCCACAAACACGAGCGCGAATGCGCCCAGCACCCAGGGGGTCTGAAGTGCGGCCTGCAAGTTGGCGCCGGCCAGCGCCGCGGCGACGCCGAGTAGGGCATAGGTCAACGCCATCGGCAGCACATAGGCCAGCGACAGCGTCAGGCCGCGCCGGCCGCGCGCGCCGCTGCCCACGATCAAACTGGTCAGGATTGGAACCATGGGCAGTACGCAGGGTGTGAATACCAGCAGCAGCCCGAGCCCGAAGAACACCAGTAGCACCCAGGCCGTGTTGCTGTCTGACAGCTGCGCGGCCAACGACTGGTCCTCGCCGAGGGCGTCGGATTTCCCAGCTTTGGCTTGCGTCGTCGTAGTGCCGGCGCCTTCGTCGTTCGAGTCCACGGGGGCGGCCGTGCCGCCGCCCAAGTTGTAGTCGGCCAGATCCAGCGTTGCGCGCTGCGGTGGATAGCATAGGCCGGCCTCCGCACAGCCCTGCCAGGTCAATTCGACGGTTTCAGCGTTACCGGGGTCGACGCGGACCGCGACCGAGTCGTGATATACCTCGGATTTGCCGAAGAATTCGTCCTCGATGGGCTGGCCGTGCGGCATCTCGACGGCGGCCACAGGTGCCGGTTTGCCGGCAAAATCGAATTGATGCCGATACAAATAGTAGCCGTCAGCGATCGTCCAGCTTACGGTCAGCGTGTCGTCCGCGTTGACCGAGACGTCATAAGTAAAGGCCTCGCCCACGGAAAGGAAATCGTTTGACGAAGCCGTACCGGCGGCCAGCGCACTGGGACCGCACAACAAAATCAAGACCACAATGGCCAGCCGACGATACGGGAAAAGAGTCATCTAACGCGCTCCTGTCTGCACTGATGCACAAGATAAGGACCGCGGTTAAGTCAGGATTAAAAAGCTTCTCGCATCAGCAACGGCGCTAGGTGATGATCCACCAGCAACGCCGTGAACAGTGCCATCAGGTAGAAGATCGAATAGCCGAAGGTGCGCATCGCCAGCCCCGGCTTCGGCGCGTATTTCAGCCGGATAGCGTAGATCAGGAACCAGCCGGACAGGCCGATCGCGCTGATCAGATACAACGGTCCGCTCATGCCGGTCGCGAACGGCAGCAGCGACACGATGAACAGCAGCACCGTATAGAGCAGCACCTGGGTACGGGTGTACTCGAGCCCGTGCGTAACCGGCAACATCGGAATATCGACCTCCGCATATTCGCGATGGCGCTCGATCGCTAGCGCCCAGAAATGCGGTGGCGTCCAGATGAAGATGATCAGGAACAGGATCAACGCGTGCACGTCGACTGTTCCGGTGACGGCGACCCATCCGAGCACCGGCGGAGCCGCCCCTGCCGCACCGCCAATGACGATGTTCTGTGGCGTCGCACGCTTGAGATAGACGGTATAGACGCCGGCATAGCCGACCAGCGTGACCAGCGTTAGCCAGGCGGTCAGTGGGTTGACCAGCCAGAGCAGGATCGCCATGCCGATCAGCCCGATGGCGGCGGCAAAACGCGCCGACTGCACCATGTCCAGATGGCCAGTGACCAACGGGCGCTTGCGGGTACGCGCCATGCGCTGATCGGCCTTGCGATCGAGCATCTGGTTAACCGCGGCGGCGGAAGCTGCCATCAGCCCGATGCCGAGCGTGCCGAAAAGAAGTGCATCGATCGGCACCATACCGGGCGTGGCCAGAAACATGCCCACCATCGCGGTGAACACGATCAGAAGCACCACGCGCGGCTTGCACAGCTCGTAGTAATCAGTAAGACGCGTAGGCATGCGCATTATTGAATCGATGCGCACGAAGAATAGCGCGCTACGCCAGCTCGCGCGGGTCGATCTTCGGCGGCTGCTCGAAGGTGTGGTACGGCGCGGGCGATGCCACTGTCCATTCCAAACCTCGTGCGCCTTCCCATACACGTCCGGTCGCCTTCTTCCCGGCACCGCGCATGCACATGATCATGTTGTAGATGAACACGAACTGCCCGAGGAAGAACAGCAGTGCGCCCAGCGACGAGATCATGTTGAAATCGGTGAACTGCACCGCGTAATCCGGGATACGACGCGGCATGCCGGCCAGACCCAGGAAGTGCTGCGGGAAGAACAGTACGTTGATCCAGACCGCACTCCACCAGAAATGGAACTGGCCGAGCTTCTCGTTGTACATCACGCCGGTCCACTTCGGAATCCAGTAGTAGATGGCTGCGATGATCGAGAAGATCGCGCCCGGCACCAGCACATAGTGGAAGTGCGCGACCACGAAGTAGGAATCGTGATACTGGAAGTCGACCGGGGTGAGCGCCAGCATCAGGCCCGAAAAGCCACCGATGGTGAACAGCACTACGAAACCGAGCGCGAACAGCATCGGCGTCTCGAAGGTCATCGAGCCACGCCACATGGTTGCAACCCAGTTGAACACCTTCACGCCTGTCGGCACGGCGATGAGCATGGTCGCGAACATGAAGAACAACTCGGCGGAGACCGGCATGCCCACGGTAAACATGTGATGCGCCCACACGATGAAGCTAAGGAACGCAATCGAGGCCACGGCGTAGACCATCGAGTCATGCCCGAACAGCGCCTTGCGGGCGAACGTCGGGATGATGGTCGACACGATGCCGAAGGCCGGCAAAATCATGATGTAGACCTCCGGATGCCCGAAAAACCAGAAGATGTGCTGGAACAGGACCGGGTCGCCACCACCCGCGGCATCGAAGAAGGTCGTGCCGAAGAAGTGGTCGGTCAGCAGCATGGTCACTGCACCGGCAAGCACGGGCATGACCGCGATCAGCAGATAGGCCGTAATCAGCCAGGTCCACACGAACAGCGGCATCTTGAGCAGCGGCATGTCCGGGGCGCGCATGTTCAGGATCGTGACCACGATGTTGATCGCGCCCGTGATCGACGAGATGCCGGCCAGATGGATGGCAAACACCATCAGCGGCAGCGCGTTACCGGTCTGCATGACCAGCGGCGGATACATGGTCCAGCCCGAAGCCGGCGCACCACCGGAAACGAACAGCGTGCCCAGCAGCATCGAGAACGCGAACGGCAGGATCCAGAAACCCCAGTTGTTCACGCGCGGCAGCGCAAGATCGGAACAACCGATCATCATCGGCACCATCCAGTTCGCAAGCCCCACGAACGCCGGCATGACGCCGCCAAAGATCATCACCAGCGCGTGCAGCGTGATCATCTCGTTATAGAAGCCGGGATCGACAAACTGGATGCCCGGCGCGAACAGCTCGGCTCGGATTATCAGCGACATCACGCCGCCGATGAACAGCATGGTCAGCGAAAAGATCAGGTACAGCGTGCCCAGATCCTTATGGTTCGTGGTGCCGATCCAGCGTTTCATCCACGGCCATACGCCATCGGCCAGCGTCACCGGCCCGTGGTGGTGATCGTCATGACCGTGGTGGTCGTGGGTATCGGTCGGATTGACAGTACTCATCACAAACTCTCCAATTCGTAGCGCCCGACTTAGCTCGTTACTCCGTGACTAAGATTCGATCGAGCGAGCGGTAACCCACTCCTTTAGCCGTTCGGCCACCTCAGCCCGTTCCTCTTCAGTCAGGAGGGCCCCGATCTCGCAGCCGTGCCCGTGGCGTGTTACGAGAAGGCGCGACCGGCCATTTCGATGAACACTGCTGGAAAGCCGAACTTGTGTGAGTAGACGCGGAAATTCCCATTGGCGCTCGGGCTTAGCAGTACCCGCGACGATCTCAATACGTTCGTCGGTGATCGACACGATTTCCCGGTAGCTGTTCGCTTTAACGCTCGCATAGAGAGCGGTGCCGAGGGCCGCCATCTCAAGGCCGGCGAAGGGCAGAACTGGCCAGAGCCCTAACGTCATAAAAAACAGAGCGACAGAGAAAGAAACGCCGCACATGGCTAAGAAGCACCACTGTGCCTGTGCTCTCGTCAGCGATGCATTCGGGGCGATGACGAGACGACGGGTGGGCGTGTTGGATATTGCGTCGACCATAGCGATCTGGCTTCTATGGCAATATGGCTCGTGTTCAATAACATATACCCGTACGGGGATATAAACAATGGTCATGCAGGCAAACCTTTGCCCGCGGTTAATCCTCACTTCATCGGCTTCGGGATCATCCCAAGTACGCAAGAAAGAACTACTGAATGCATATACTTCTAATCGAAGACGATGCGCTAGTCGGGGCCGGTATTCGTTCTGCGCTCGAAACCGTTGGGTACACGGTCGATTGGGCGACAAGTGGGGAAGAGGCGCGGTTAGCTTTGAGTGCGGTGGCGAGCGATATCGCCATACTCGATCTCGGTTTACCGGATATGGACGGCGTCGCGTTATTAAGGGATTGGCGCAAGCGCGGTGTCGCGCTCCCAGTGCTAGTCCTGACAGCGCGTGATGGTCTGGCGGATCGTGTAACCGGGCTGCAAGCGGGTGCAGATGATTATTTACTGAAGCCCTTCGATCTCGATGAACTTATCGCGAGAGTACAGGCACTGCTAAGGCGGGCAGGGGGCCACGCCGGACCGATTGTCGAGCATGGTCCAATCACCCTCGATCCCACGACGCAAACAGTGTATTGCGAGGAGCGGGAGGTTGAACTCACCCGCCGCGAATATGCGCTCCTGTCCAAGCTTCTGCATGCCCGGCGATCAATTCTTACCGCTGAGCAACTTAAGGATGCCCTCTACGGTATTGAGGCCGAGGTCGAAAGTAATGCGATCAACGTCCATATCTATCATCTGCGGCAAAAGCTAGGCGCTGGCCTCGTGCGCACGGTGCGGGGCTTGGGTTATCGGTTGGGTAACGCTTCGGACATCGGTAAGCGGAGCAGGCCTTGAGTCTACGCTGGCGTCTTTTATTAACGCTGGGCCTGTCCTTTGCGGCGCTGTGGGGGCTCGTTGCCGTCTGGCTATATAGCGACTTGCAAGATCAGGTGCGCGATACATTGGACCAGCGTCTGGCTGCTTCCGCCCGGATGGTGGCGGGCCTGGTCGCCCAATTGCCCGACTCGGCCTGGCAAAATACGGGCGACCCTGTTCTTTCGGTACCGAGCAGCGCTGGCGTAGCGTGTCAGATCAATGCGCCCAGCGGACGCGTTCTGATGCGCACCCACGGCCAATTCGACGATGGCCTGGAGTCGCCGGCACCCGGTTTCACCGACCGCGATATCGACGGCGAACGCTGGCGCTTGTTCACCTACGTTCAGAACGGCGTGCATATCACTACCGCTGACCGACTCGTCGAGCGTAGCGCCCTCCAACGCAACGTGATCGCGGTCGCAGCTGTGCCCTTTGCCGTAGCACTGCTCGGCAGTCTGGTAGTGCTCTGGTTCGGTATAAGACGCGGACTCCGCCCGCTCGAGCGTTTGCGTGGTGAACTGTCCCGACGAGCGCCGGATACACTCACACCAGTCGAAATCGATGATGCGCCCACAGAGCTCCGACCTGCGGTCGATACGCTCAACCAGCTGCTCGTCCGAACCGGCGAGACGCTCGCCCGCGAACAGCGTTTCACCAGCGATGCCGCACACGAACTGCGCACTCCGCTGACGGCAATCAAGACTCATGTTCAGCTTGCCAAGCGGCTTGACGGAGATAAGGCTTACGCCGCGCTCGCGCAGGCCGAGGCCGGTATCGCGCGGCTGCAGCGCACGCTCGAGCAATTGTTACTGCTCGCACGGGTCGAGGCTGGTGAGTCGCATTTCGATATGGCGCAGGCGACGAGTTCGGCGATCGCAACCGCGGCGTTGGCTGATCTGCCAAACGGCGGGCGCGTGGGGATTCATGAGAATGGTGTGGCGATACCCGTTGCGGTGCCCAAAGCGTTGGCCACCGCCGCTCTGCGCAATCTGCTCGATAACGCGCTGCGGCATACGCGAGCCGATCGTGAAGTCTCGCTGGCCATTGAGGTCAAAGCGGCGCGCGTGACGTTCGTCGTTTGCGATCAGGGTGATTGGCCTGCCGATCGTGACACGCAACCCCTGACCCAGCGCTTCTGGCGTGGCGAGGCGACGCGCGCGGGCGCCGGCAGCGGTTTGGGTCTAACCATTGCTGCCGCGATTGCCCAGCGCTTTGCCGGCGAGCTCGTCTTCGAGCCACGTCCCGGCGGCGGCTTGGCGGTGCGTCTTTCCTGGCCCCGAGCGGCACCGTCTTAGACGTGACCGGCCGATGACTCAAGCCGATGTCCTCACCAAATGGATCGTATATCGAGAACCGATCTAGTCGTTCAAAGTGGCGTCTCAGAATAGGAGGCGCAGGGTTTTCCCGGATACAGTCCTTAGCGGCAAGACCTTATGTTGGGTCTGCGTAACATAGAGGCATCTAGGAGATAGTAGTGAGGAATTCGGCATTGCCTGACGTGGTGGGCGTTGCGGCGCTGAGCACGATTTTACTGGCCGGTTGCACAGGTATGGGACGTACTGGGCCCGCTGCGGAAGTCGATGGCAGTCCCGACAGCATGAAAACGAACGTGCTCGAGGCCGGTGCAGACGCGTTACAGACCGATGCGCCGACGGATCAACTCGATATTTATCTGGTCGGGTTCCACCCGATGAAGAACAAACCAGAAGAGCAGTTTGAGGCGCATCACTTTTGCCAGCAGGTGAACGAAGATTTCGCACAATGCTCGCTCTATGACGGTAATACGTCCCACGCGAACATGACGGGTATCGAATACATAATTTCCGAAAAACTGTTCAAGCGGCTACCGGAGAAGGAAAAGCAGTACTGGCATCCGCATAACGGTGAAATTCTTTCGGGCCAGCTTGTCGCGCCCAATCTTCCCGAAGCGGCTGACCACGAGCTGATGAAGGAGAAGATGAACAGCTACGGCAAAACTTGGCATACCTGGAATACAACGCATAGTGCTGAAGGAAAGGTGCAATTACCCTTAGGCGAACCGTCTCTGGCGTGGTCGTTCAACCGCTTCGGTGAGCCCAAACCTGGGTTGGTCGAGGATCGTGATAAGCGAATGAATATCGATACGGCCGACCGTCGGCGGAATCGGCAGGATCTGCTGCCTTTGGCGAAACCGCAGCAGGGCGTGGATGTGCTCAAAGGGCAGTTTCCGCGAGGCGCCCAGGCGATCCCGGGTGTCGAAGATAAGTCGTCAAACGCGCAATCGCAGTGAATGCATGCAGATCGAGGGGCTGAGCCTTAGGCCCTCGATCATTTTCGGGTGCCTGTCGAAGCCTTACGGTTGGGGAGCGGGGACTTTATTCCCGTGCAACGCGTGACCTCGTATCGCCAGGGCGCAACGTTTGTATCCAAATAGCGCTTATTTGGCGGGGTGTTTGCTAGCGAGCCCACGGAAGTGCCAAGTGAGTGGTTTCGGCCCCTGGATATAGCCGGCGTCGAGCGTGTCTATGGAAAAGCCTGCGTCGGTCAGTAACTCGGGTACGTTGCGATCCAGGTGACAACCGCCTGCAATATGCCGCCACGCCGGCGTGAGGCGCTGCTGCCAACGGGCCACTTTCGCCTCCGGCGAGCGGCCATGCTCGCAGAACAACATGGTGCCGTTCGGTTTGAGCACGCGGCGCATTTCGCGCAGGGCTAAGGACGGATCGGGAATACTGCACAGGCTATAAGTCACCAGAACGGTGTCGAAATGATCGTCTTCGGCCGGTATCTGTTCGGCGCTAACGGCCATTAGCGATACGGATAGGCGCGTTTCGGACAGCCGGCGCCGCGCACGCGGATGCATTTCAGCCGCGGGATCAAGCCCGACGATCGTATCCACGTTCGCTGGGTTGTAGTGGGGCAGGTTACGGCCGGTCCCGATACCGATTTCGAGCACACGCCCGCGCGCCTGAGGAACCAGACGCGCGCGTTCACGCTCTACGGCAGGCAGGCCGCACGCGCAATCAAGCACGTGCGGCAGGATATAGCGGTTGTACAGACCCATGCGGCAGACTCAGTCGAGTTTCTTTTGTATCGCGGCGAACAGGGGCGACTCGGGGTTTAGGCCCGCATCCAAGCCGACCTGAAGCGCTTCGTCCGCGTTTTTACCCTGAAGGTAGCGTGCACGATAGGCCATAAGCCCGCCCACGCGGTTCGAGCTCCCGCAATGCACGATTGCCGGGCGCTGATCCTCTGCGAGTGCTGCGTCAAGCGTGCGCGCACTCGCGTCGTTGATGTCCTCGGGGCCGGCGACAGGAATATGAACGTAATGCATTCCTGCATCGGCTATCAGCGCGGCTTCATCGAACTCATCGAATTCGCCGGCGGGCCGCAGATTGACGACGGTTCGCACACCGCCAGCCAACGCTTCTTTCAGCTGTGCCGCTGACGGCTGGCCGGCTGCGACCACGTTGTTCTCAAGCGGGTGGGCATTGGCTATGTTCGAAGCGTAATCGGTCATGGGGTCTCCTTCGGTTCGAATGCGCGATTGGTCACGGCTGGTTCACCTTGGCGGCCGTTCCCGAGGGTGGGGCATCTTGACCGAGCACGACGCCGTTCACGGTCTGGCCGTACATCGAGTGCTCGCCGTGATATTGCTCCGCGGTCTCGCTGACCGATCCGGTGAAACGCGGATCCTGCGGGCGCTCTTGGCTATCGATAAATCGGGCCACATCCCAAGCCTGTTGATCGGATAGCGTCGCCGCGCCCAGCGGCATGTTGGCCTTGATGAAACCGGCGGCGGTGTTCACGCGATGCATGCCCGCGCCCCAGTTGTAGGAGCGCGGTCCCCACAGAGGCGGAAACGCCAGACTGCCGTCCGCCGCTCGCTGACCTTGCCCGTCACTGCCATGACACAGGGCGCAGTGGTCGGCGAACACCTGTTTGCCGCGTGTGAAGCTTGGTGGCTGTTCGGGGGCCTCGAGTTCGGGATAGCCGCGCCCCGGGAGATTCTTGGCAACCGGCGCGCCGCTGGCCAGCCAATAGGCATAGGACTCGAGCGCGACGAGCACCTCGTCACCGCGCGGCGGCGGTGTGCCGTTCATGCTGTAGCGAAAACAGCCTTGGATACGCTCGGCGAAATCGTTGACGTGCTTGTTCTTGCCACGATACGCGGGGTACATCGCCCACGCCGCCCAGAGCGGCGCGGAATCCGGCCGACGGCCTTCGTCTAGATGGCAATTGGCACATTGCAGGTCGTTACCGACGAATTGATCGGCGTGCTGCTGCGTGTCGGTGAAGATGTCGCGGCCTTTACGAACCATGGCGCCGAACTCGTCGTCCGGGATCTCGCTGCGTGCGGGTGGGGCAAAATCGTCAGCCGCACTCGCAGCGCCGGGCTGCGCCGCGCCCGGAAGCGGTTCGCTTCTCTCGGACGCCGCGTTACCCGATACAGCCACGTCCTCAGATTTCGTGGCGCTCTCTGTCGTGTCGCCTCTAGCTGCGGGAGCGGCGTTCGCAGTTTTTGCCTGTGCTGGCGTCGGCGCGCTCTGATCCCGCGTGCCAACCCAGAAAATAACTGCGGCGAGCATGGCAAACGACACCGCGACCGTTAAAAGCGGAATACGATTACTCATGATCTAGCCCCTTGGCGGGTGCCGGTGATTGCGCAGCGAAGTATTGGGCGACTGGCTTGATATCCGATTCGTCCAACTTAGCGGCGATCGACGCCATCAAACCCATGGGCCCGCCGGGTCGCTTGCCATTGCGCCAGGCCCGCAACTGACCTTCGAGATAAGCTGCTGGTTGGCCGGCGAGGGCGGGGAAGTGCTCGCCCACACCCACACCCGCCGGGCCATGGCATTGGACACACGCGGGAATATCGTTCGCCCAACGGCCATGTTCCGCGAGCTCGGCGCCAGTATCGGGTGGGTTATCCGATTGTCCTTTGCTTGCCTGCGCGCCTTCTGCGGAAAGCTGACTGTAATAGGTGGCCATCGCGCTTCGCTGGTCCGTGGACAACGCACTAGCAATCGGCTGCATGACCGCATTCTCGCGCGCGCCGCTGGCGAAGGCGTCGAGCTGCGCCTCGAGATAGGGCGCGCCGAGCCCGGCAAGGCGGGGAAAGCCGGCGGCCGCATTGCCTTCGCCATGCGCGCCATGGCAGCTACTACAGGGCGCGATGTTCTCGCCGAGGCCTTGATTCGCTATATCGCTTGGACTTGCCTGTACCCAAGGCGAGACCGATAGAAGCCACACAAGCGCAGAAAGGGTGCATTTACGTATTGCCATTGTTAGAGCCTCCGCTTGGACCATTACATCGTACCCCTACACGTATCTGTATACTACCGAGGCATAAAGATAGAGCAATTAGTTCTATAGAAATTGATATCCAGATGGTGGATGAGCGCCATGAGTGTGATTTTCGGAGTTCTTGTAGGCCTTGCCCTTGGCCTGACAGGCGGAGGCGGTTCGATTTTCGCAGTGCCGCTATTGATTTACGGCCTCGGCGAACCGGCGCAGGCTGCGATAGCGGTATCGCTCGGCGCAGTCGCAATTACCGCGGCGTTTGGCGCAGCAGAGTCTTATTGGCGGGGCTTAATCGAGCTCAGGGCAGGACTCATCTTTGCAGTGGCAGGAGTTGCGACTGCGCCCGTCGGGGTCTATCTGGGCGATCTAGTTGACGAAGCTACGATTACGGCGCTATTCGCTGGCGTGATGATCCTCGTGGCTACAAGGATGTTTCGAAGCGCGCGCCGTGCGGGTGATGACTCGAAAGTCGTACGGGCGAGGCCGGCCGCCGACGCTCATGACGACCCGGGCACCGTTTGTCACTACAGCCGCGATGGCCAACTCCGGCTGAACGCGCCATGTAGCGCAGCGCTTGTAGCCGTCGGAGTTCTCGTCGGTGTCCTCTCCGGCTTTTTCGGCGTGGGTGGCGGCTTTCTAATCGTACCGGCGCTGATCATGATCACCGAAATGGGAATTCACAGAGCGGTCGCGACTTCCCTTTTGGTGATTACGCTTATTGGGTTATCCGGACTCACATCAGCGGTTTTTTCCGGTCGTGATATCGACTGGGCACTGACCGGCTTATTCATACTCGGTGGTGTTTTGGGCATGATCGGAGGCCGTACGTTGTCACGGTATATAGCTGGTCCGTCGCTGCAACTGGCTTTTTCGATCGCCATGCTGCTCACTGCCGGCTACATGATCCTCAAAACGTTCTCGTAATTCAGGAATTACACTAGACCAATGGCCGCATTCGGCCCAGGCTGTGTGAAAACGCTCCCACCGGCTAAACTTCTCTCAGGCTATTGGCGGAGTGCTTGATGAGTCGTTTCGTGACTGGTGATGACCGCGCGCAGAGCGCTCTGCTGCCGGCAAGCCTCGACGACTACGTTACCGAGGACAATCCAGTCCGAGTGATTGATGTCTTCGTTGATAACCTCGACCTCACCGATCTGGGCTTTGAAGGCGTTGTCTCCCAAGTCACCGGGCGGCCCGGCTATCACCCCGCCACGATGCTCAAGATCTATATCTACGGGTACCTAAACCGTGTGCAATCCAGCCGACGACTGGAACGCGAGGCTCAACGCAACATAGAGCTCATGTGGTTGACCGGTCGTCTGGCGCCCGACTTCAAGACAATCGCGGACTTCCGCCGTAACAATGGCCCATCGATCCAACGCGTATGCCGCGAGTTCGTGATGCTGTGCCGTCGTCTCGACCTGTTCTCGCAAGCGCTGGTGGCCATCGACGGCAGCAAGTTCAAAGCTGTTAATAGCCGCGATCGCAATTTCACCCGCGCCAAGGTCAAGCGACGCATCGAGCAGATCGAAGCCAGTGTCGCGCGCTACCTGTCAGAACTCGAAAGCGCCGACCGTCAGCGTCAGAGTGATACCACCGAAGCCCGGGCAACAAAACTTCGAGACAAGATCGACACGCTGCGATCGGAAATGCAGCGCATGCAGGCAATGGCGAAGGCCGTAGCAGCAGCGCCCGACCAACAGATCTCATTGACTGATCCAGACGCACGCTCCATAGCGACGGGCGGCAAGGGCTCGGGGATGGTGGGCTACAACGTCCAATCGACTGTCGATGCCGAACACCATCTGATCGTGGATCACGAGGTCACCAACGTCGGCCACGATCGCTCGCAGCTGCAGCCGATGGCGGATCGAGCCCGCTCAGTCATGCAGACTGATACCCTGGCCGCAGTCGCCGACCGCGGTTACTTCAACGGCGAACAGATCGTGGCCTGCGAGAGGGCCGGCATCCAGGTTCACGTGCCCAAGCCGCAGACCTCTAACAGCCAGGCCCAAGGCCGGTTCGGTAAGCGCGACTTCATCTACGAACCCGATAGCGACACCTATCGTTGCCCGGCCAATCAGACCTTGGTCTGGCGCTTTACCACGGTGGAGAAAGGCCAGACGCTCCATTGCTACTGGAGCTCAGCCTGCGAGACGTGTGCGATCAAGGCGCAGTGCACGTCGGCGGCGCAACGCCGCGTCAAGCGATGGGAGCACGAGTCAGTGCTCGAGACCATGCAGCAACGCCTGGATCAGGATCCGAATCTGATGCGGATACGGCGACAGACGGTCGAGCATCCCTTCGGCACGCTCAAGTACTGGATGGGCTCAACACACTTCCTGATGCGCACGCTCGCGCATGTGCGAACGGAAATGAGTCTGCATGTGCTGGCCTACAATCTGAAACGCGTGATGCGAATCGTCGGGATCGGGCCGTTGATGCGGGCAATGGCTGCCTGAGCGTGCTCGTTCCCTTT
>NZ_APNL01000032.1:0-16555 GCF_040361435.1 Salinisphaera sp. C84B14
ACCTAGAGCCACGCCTTAGGTGCCGTGGAGAATACACAAGCGATAAATACACGTACTGACATCGCCTGTATCTCGACTCGCCCGTTGACAGGATCCGATTGCCCCAAAAGCTCCGTCCCCCCGGCATTGACTGGCCCCCCTACCGCTTACCGCTTACCGCTATCACGACCGAAGCATTCGCCCGAACCTGTCGAGTTCTCAAGGCCGCTCGCACGCTCTGCAGTCTACCGCCAGACTTTGCACCACATGCCAAGTCGAATAGTCACACTTTCGCAGGCGGCAATACCCTAAAGACTGCCTCGGCAGCGCCCTAGCATGCAGCGAATTTGGTCAATACTTATTGTGTACGACCTCTGCGAGCTTTCTCCTCGATTGGGATAGACAAATGTGCCCGCTCAGCTACGCAGGTATTTGACCAGCGCTACGATAGCGAGCACCAACCCGACAAGCACCAGGAGTACGAACAACATCCAGACGATCATCATCGGACCACCCATCATGCTGCATTGCATCATTGATTCGTTCATCATGCCGCCGCCCATGGGGTCCGGGTCGCTCTGACCCGCGGCTGGGGCGATGCCCACAATGGTGCCCAGCAGGCTCAACAGTGGTACTACGAATAGCTTCATTGTTTACTCCAAACTTGTGCTCTAAAGAGCTTGTATCGCGTCTTCTGAGCCATGGTGGGGATGCAGGCAGCCCGAGCTGGGACTGAGTAATACGGCCGATACGCTCAGTTGCCGTATTTTCTATGCGCCCAGATCAGTAATGCGGCTCCCGTGGTAATCCAGACATCGGCCAGGTTGAATGCCGGCCAGTGATACTGTGCGTAATGGACGTCGAGAAAGTCGACCACATGGCCGCGTAGCAGGCGATCCGTCAAGTTGCCCAGTGCACCGCCTAGAATTGCACTGAGCGCGATCGCTTGACCTTTCGAAGTCCCCCCGCGCCACAGCCAGCCCAGCAGCATGACCGATATGACAATGGCTACACCGATCAGGAATCCCCGCTGCCAACCACCCGCATCGGCCAGAAAGCTGAATGCGGCACCTGTATTGTGTAGATGGATCCAGCTAAAAAACTCTGTGACGGCTCTGCGCTCACCATAGGCGAGATAGGTGCTGGCCGCGTACTTGGTTGCTTGATCCAGAAGCAGCATCACGAGGGATAATCCCAACCAACGCAACCTGTCGGCCGGGCTAGAACTTTTCAGCGTGTCCTCCCCTATCGTCACCCCCGCAGACACAAGCTAAGCTTCCTGTTTGCACCGCGCGAAGATATCGCCATGTTCAAGTGCTTTCCGAGGACGGTGATTCCTGAAGCTCGTCTCGCGTTTGGCGCGCGTCCTTCAGGATGCGGATACCGCCGCGTAACACGATAAAACCAACGACCAAACCGATAATGAGATCGGGGTACCGCGTGTCGAAGTAGTAGACCAGCGCGCCACCGACAATGACGCCGATATTGGCGATTACATCGTTGGCCGAAAATATCCAGCTCGCGCGCATGTGCACGTCGCCTTGTCGGTGGCGGGCGATGATAAGCAAACAGGTTGTGTTTGCCACGAGTGCCGCCGCGCCCATCAGCATCATGTAGCTGGGCTCGGGATTGCTGCCCATCAGGGTTCGCCGAACCACCTCACCCACGGCGAACAGCGCGAGCAGTATTTGCACGACGCCGCCGATGGAAGCGGCGCGCGCCTTGTGATGGGCGGCGCGCCCCACCGCATACAGCCCCGCAGAATAAACCGCTGCATCGGCAAAGTTGTCGAGCGAGTCGGCGATCAAGGCGGTCGAGCCGCCTAGCAAACCAATCCCGAACTCAGCTAGAAACATGACGCCGTTGATCGCCAACAGCCAGTAGAGCGCCTTTTGCTGGGCTTGGTCTTTGGCCTCGAATTCACAGCCGCAATCGGCCATCCCGTGTTCCCTCCACCAGCGCAATCATGCGCCAAACTCTGTTGGATATAAGGCGACGATAAAACCTCTAGCGACTAAAGGGTCAAGCGCTCAGCGAGACTGAATTTCGTTTGTCTCTTTTTCCTACCCCAACGAGCACGACCAGTACGATCCCGACGATAGCCAGCACCGGTTTGTCCTGCCAGCGGACGTAGGGCGTGGTCCCCGTACGCGGGGTGACCTCTGCCTGCAAGACAGTCGGCTCGAACTGAGGCGCGCGCGCCAGCAGTTGACCGTTGTGATCGATTACCGCCGTGAGCCCGGTATTGGTGGATCGGACAAGCGGGCGCCCAGTTTCAACGGCGCGCATTTGGGTAATTTGCAGGTGTTGATGCGGCCCTAGGGAGTCTCCGAACCACGCGTCGTTACTCAGATTGACCAACAACTGCGCGGTTGGGAGCAGGTCAGTGACTTCAGCGCCGAACACCACATCAAAGCAAATCAATGCGCCGATGGGCATGCCGGAGGCATATAGCAGTTGTGGCTGCTGGCCTGCCCTGAAGTCTTCAAGCGGTGCGCCCAGAATATTCAACCATGGGCCCACAAATCGACGCAGTGGGACGTATTCACCGAAGGGCACCAGATGTCGCTTGTAATAGAACTGACTTGGGCGAGAAAGGCTCACTGCAGAATTGTATGCTTCGCCCTGGCGTGTACGCATGGGGATGCCCAGCATAAGGGTCGATCCGCGCTCGCCGAGACGTGCTTGAAGTCGCTCTAAATAATCAGAGGTTTGATCGAACCACGCCGGCACGGCGGTTTCCGGCCAGACTATAAGGTCCGTTCCAGCGTATGGCTGTGTTAGTGCCCGATAGCGCCTCAAAGTGAACGCCAGCGCTCCTGACTCCCATTTCCTGTCTTGTTCCACATTCCCCTGCACAAGCGCAATGGACAGTGGCTTGGCTACTACCGGCTCGGTCCATTCACGATCAAGCAGTGAAATGCCAAGCGATAGCGCCACCAGTGCGCCGCTTGTGATTGCCAGACGCCGCAAGCTCAAACGAAGAATCATCCACGCAAGGCCCCCCGCCATAACGGTCACCACAAAGCTCACGCCCAGCACGCCAAATACGGGTGCGATCGCGGCAAGCGGCGTGCCGATCTGGCTGTAACCTAAAAAAAGCCAAGGAAAACCGGTCAGGAACCAGAGCCGGACCCATTCGCTCAGTATCCATGCCGCTGGCAAACCAAACCATAGAGCAAGGCCGTTCATCCGGGCGGATAAGGTGCGAACGAGAAATACCACTGACCACGGGAACAAGGCCAAGAGGGCTACAAAGCCTACCGTGACGAGCATGGCTGCTACGGGTCCGCTGCCATAGCGATCGATGCTGATAAACACCCATGAAACGCCTACACCGAAGTAACCCAACCCGAAGAAGTAGCTTGCACACAGCGCAGCACGTTTTGGTAGACGCACGGCCAACAGGAATAGAACCGCCGGCGACAGCACGGCCAGCCAATACCAACCTAACGGCGCGAAAGCGAGCGGCAAAGCGGCGCCAGCGAGCAACGCCAGACCATAGACCACGAGCATGATTGGGAGTGCTGAGACGTTGTGCGCCGACATGCGGTTGATCGAAGCTCGGTTGCACAAAGGATATTCCTACGCTTTAGTTGCCAGCGTGCTGCAACAGCCACACACTAAGTCCTCGAGCTACTAGAGCTTCAAGCGCGAGAAGGTTATGACGCAATCCGATCTGCGGATTGGCGATCTCGCCCGACACACGGGCGTAGGTGTAGCCACGATTCGTTACTATGGCGACGTAGGCCTGCTACCGGAAGCAGGCCGTAGCGAGGGCGGCCAGCGCCACTACCGCCCTTCACATGTCGAACGGCTCATGTTCATCAAGCACTGCCGGGAACTGGGCTTCAGCCAAGACAATGTACGCATGCTGCTGACGCAAGCCGATCAGAGTGATGCCTCCTGTGAAGACGTCGCTCGACTCGCTAAAGAGCATCTCGAAGCCGTGCGTAAGAAGCTTACGGCCTTGCAGGCGTTGGAAATGTCGTTGGAGGATATGATTCATGCCTGCCGCGGTGGTCAAATCCAGAATTGCCGCATCATCGAAGCTTTAGCGGCCAATGAATAACGTTACCGATAGGCTGCGGGCGCGCGTCGCTGCTTAACGTACGATTTTCCCGTTTCGTGTTTTGACCCAAACAAAGTCGATGAACGGCGGAAAAGACAATCACGTTTTCATCAGATCGATTCTTTTCTAGTTTGTATTGTCGCTCGGCGACTTGGGTGGAGCCGTTCTTTTGCACAGAGGCGCCGCCGGTACGGCGCCGGCGCTAACCTACATCCGGCAGAGTGGCACTCGGCGGCGTTTCTCGGCGGCCGATAAAAGCGTTTCAAGACGTTTTTCAAGCACTCTCTACCGGGGCACGTCGGTTAGGGAACTCGAAATAGCTAATCGCGCGCGGCCGGCTATCGACCTAAAGTGGACCATCCCAGTCAACGATCGGCACCCACGCCAAGCCTTTCGAAAATGACTTGACCGGCAGTCGTATCAGGCACCCTTAATTCGATGTGGTTTGATGCCCAGCGAAACAGGTGCTCGGCGGCGACGCTCGACAGGATTTGCTCATTCAGTGGATACAGTCGCCAATGGTTCAAACCGTATCGGTCACCCACTACAGGCAAGCATGAACCTCCGCCACAATTTACAGGCACCAGCTCGGTCCGATTTGAACTTGCACCGCCCGCGACTGGATAGGCGCTGGTGACGGCGCATCGAGTATGTCTTGTTGCTACCGTATTTACGCGTGGCAAATTGAACCTGAAACGACATGGCTGAGACTGGACTAACGATCGGAAAACTCGCGGCGGCCGCCGGCGTAAATCTGCAAACTGTGCGCTATTACCAGCGACGCGGATTGATCGATCAGCCGCCCAAACCTTCCACTGGCTACCGTCGCTATCCGCGCGCGACCGTTGACCGCATTCGTTTCATCAAGCGCGCGCAGGGCTTGGGGTTCAGCCTTGACGAAATCGGCGACTTGCTGATTTTGGGTGACGGTCATTGCAATGACGTACGCCGCGTTGCGGAAAATCAGCGTGCCCTTGTGGCAGCCCGCATTGCCGATTTAACGGCGATGCAGGACACGCTGGATGGGCTGATCGATCGCTGCCGGAACGCGCAAGTGTCCAATCATTGTCCGCTGATCAAGACGCTGTCCCACCGCGACTGAAATAACTCAGCCAGCCCTTGACACGGTACCTGAGTACCGCGTTTAAGCTGCGCTTCGTCCGATTATCGAACCGGCACGGAGCCTTTTCATGAACGACCCCACGACCGCGACGGGTCGCACCACCTGGGCCCAGATCGGCGCCGTGCTCGCCGCGGTCGGGGCTTCCCTGTGCTGTGTAGCGCCGGTGTTGTTGATATCGATTGGTGTCGGCGGCGCTTGGATGAGTTCGCTCACTGCACTGGAACCGTATCGGCCGATATTCGTCGTCATTACGCTGGCGCTGCTGATTTTTGTCGGTTGGCGGCTGTATCGCCGCGAGCCGAGTTGCGATTCCGATACAGCGTGCGCACGACCCGCGGTCAAGCGCAGTCAGCGCCTCATCTTCTGGCTGTTCGCATTACTCGTCACGGCACTGCTCACCTTTCCCTGGTACGCGCCGGCTTTTCTCTAAGGAATGATCGTCATGGTTCGAAAACAACGCATGATTTTAGTGGCCACCATGCTGCTGGTGGGCACGGTCTGGATACAAGGCGCTTTTGCGGCGGCTGAACGGACCGTGACGCTTGCGGTGGATCATATGACCTGCGCGACCTGTCCCTTTGTGGTGCGCAAGGCGCTCCAGCAGGTCGACGGCGTCGACACGGTGCGCGTGGACTACGAGTCCAAGACCGCCACGGTCGCCTTCGATCCGGAGATTGCTTCGGTCTCGGACTTAACCGCGGCCACGACCCGCGCCGGCTATCCGTCCAAGCCAAAGGAGTAATACCACATGGACCGCAATAAAAAGCTGTTCGGTGTGGGCATTGCAGGCACCGTTATCGCGGCGCTGTGCTGTTTCACGCCGGTGCTGGTGATCCTGTTCGGCGTCGTCGGTCTTTCTGCGCCGGTGGGCTATTTGGACTATGTGCTGCTGCCCGCGCTGGCCTTTTTCCTGGGGCTGACGATCTACGCCGTTTATCGGCGTAAGAAAATGGCCTGCTAAACCCGACCGATCCGGAACCCAAATGAAACGCATACTCGCTATTCACGGCATGACCTGCGCGCACTGCGCCCAAAGGGTCGAGGACGCGCTCAATGCACTTCCTAGCGCAAGCGCTGTGGTGTCCTATGCCGAGCGCCGTGCCGAAGTCCAGATGGATGACGGCACAGATGAAACCACGCTGATCGAAGCGGTACAGGCCCAAGGCTACGATGCCCGCAACTGGGACGACGAATCTTCGCTTGCCCAGTCTTCACGGGTCGCGGGAGAAGACGAAAACCGCCATATCGCGATCATTGGCAGTGGCAGCGGCGCGTTCGCGGCCGCCATCCGCGCCGTTGAGGCAGGGGCACGGGTGAGCATGATCGAGTCGGGCGACATCATTGGCGGCACCTGCGTCAATGTGGGCTGCGTGCCGTCCAAGATCCAGATTCGCGCCGCCGAACTGGCCCAGCACCAACGCCACAACCCGTTTGACGGGTTGGCAGATTGCAAGCCAACGATCAATAGGCCACGCCTGCAGCGCCAGCAGCAGTCCCGGGTCGAAGAACTACGCGCGGCCAAGTACCAGAAAATACTCGACGATAATCCATCGATTACGCTGCGCCGCGGGCGGGCCCACTTCGAAGATGCGCATACGCTAATTGTCACGGCACATGACGGGTCCGAAGATCGTTTGGTGGCCGATCGCATTCTGATCGCTACCGGGGCTTCCCCAACGATCCCACCGATACCGGGCCTGGCCGACACGCCGTATTGGACGTCCGATGAGGCGGTTTTCAGTCCGGACACGCCTGAGCACATCATCGTCATCGGCGCCTCTGTCGTTGCCGTTGAACAGGCTCAAGCGTTCCGCCGTTTGGGTTCGAAGGTCACAGTCCTGGCCCGCAGTACGCTGCTATCCAGCGAAGACCCCGCGCTCGGCGAGGGCCTTGCCGCGGCCTTCCGCGCCGAAGGAATCGACGTACGCCAGCACAGCCAGGCGCGTGCCGTACATTTTGCGGCAGGGCAATTCACGCTCGACACCGACGACGGCCCGATCCAGGGCGGCCGGCTGCTGGTGGCAACGGGCCGCTCCCCGAACACCCGCGATTTGGCACTAGACAAGAGCGGGGTGGTGACCGATGAACGCGGTGCGATCAGGGTTGATGCCTCGCTATGTACCAGCGCCGAGCATATCTATGCCACTGGCGATTGTACGACGCTGCCCCAGTTCGTCTATGTGGCCGCCGCCGGCGGCACCCGCGCGGCCGTCAACATGACCGGCGGTCGAGCGCGGCTGGCTCTGTCCGCCATGCCGGCAGTGATCTTCACCGATCCGCAGATCGCGACGGTGGGGTTGGATGAACGCCAAGCCCAAGCGCGCGGCCTCGAGATCGAGACCCGTTCTTTAGGGTTGGAACATGTACCACGTGCGCTTGCCAACTTCGAGACCCGCGGATTCGTCAAGCTGGTTGCCGAGGCGGCCAGCCATCGTCTACTCGGAGCTCAAATCTTGGCTCCCGAAGCCGGCGAGATGATTCAGGCCGCTGTATTGGCCGTCCACCACGGCATGACCGTTGAAGCCTTGGGCGATCTGTTGTTTCCTTATCTGGTTCACGTGGAAGCGCTCAAGCTCTGTGCCCAGACTTTTACCAAAGATGTCGAGCAGCTGTCCTGCTGTGCTGGGTGAGTGCCGCCGTTAGCGATCGGTTGATCGATGATCGAGCCGTTTTCGTCTACCTCTTTCAGTTCGGCGCGGGGCGAGCTCGCAGCGCTGGATTCGCGGTCGAGTCTTGGGTATTTAGCGTGACCCGATGCCTTTGGTTGGGGCACCACCCAATACAGACTTGCAAAGAGCGGGTCACCTAGTTTGCCCTGATGTATGCGATGCGAGCACAAGCTTCACGTCGTATGCGGGGCCCACAGAATGATCGCTGCGCCGGCAAGACAAACCACTCCGCCCAGGGCATCCCAGGCGTCTGGCGCGTGCCCTTCTATAGCCCACATCCAAAGGATTGAAGCGACTATATATAAGCCTCCATAGGCAGCGTAAGCGCGTCCTGCTTGATCAGCGGGGCTGAGCGTTAATAACCAAGCGAACGCCACCAGTGAAACCATGCCCGGAAAAAGCCATAGCGCACTATTCCCCGATCGGAGCCAAGACCAGAACGCGAAGCAGCCGGCGATCTCAGCAAGCGCAGCGCAGGTATAGACCACAAGTGTCGGCATGAGTGACCAGCAGATTTGCTTTTGGCGATGCAGTTTAACGCGAGCAAACCAGCACTGAGCGTTCACGAACTAGGCTGAACTGGGAACTGTTCGAATCCCGAAAGCGTGTTAGTTCGATGCGTGTGCGATAACAGCGCATTAGTGAGTTCGGAAGCTCCGAGAGCGTCTGCTTTGGCGGATAGCGGGCTATGGAACCCCGCGTGTCTTCGCCTCGACACCGCTCATCCGTTGCTCGCCGCGCATTGCGCCTGAGCCTCCTCTCGCTCGCGGGTATTCCGCCGCTTGCCGGTCTCGTCGGCAAACTCGCGCTGTTCGTCACCGCGATTGAATCCGGCTACGCTTGGCTGGTGCTGGTGCTGGTGCTGGTGCGTCGTGCGATCGAGGGTCGCCTACGGCCCGTCGATGTGGAACAGGCCCTGGCGGTGAGCCGGCGCACGGACTGGATGGCTGAATGGCACTACTGGTTTAGGGCGCCAAGACCATCTTCCCGGTTCGCGGCTCGGCACTGACCAAATATATCGGCGTCTGGCTTGTAGACCGACGTCCGCACCGCGAACAATCCAAGCACCGAATCGAACAGATTGTCTTGTGAGTAGGGATTGTCGGCAATCCGGGTGAGGCAGCTGCGATCAAAGCCGAACCCCGACGACAACCAAGCTAATGCAGGAATGTGGGTCTGCACCGCCGGTGCGAGCGCGTAGGGAAAGCCGTGCAGGTAGAGCCCGTTCTCGCCCAGCGACTCGCCGTGATCGGAGAGATACAGCAACGCGGTGGCGTCCTGGTTCTGCCGCGCATCCTGTTCCAGCAGGCCGATGATTTGGTCGAGCACGTGGTCGGTATAGACAATCGTGTTGTCGTAGGCGTTGATGATCGCCTGCCGATCGCAGTCCTGCGGCAGGTTGCTTGAACACACGGGTGTGAATCGCTCGAAGCGGTTCGGGTAGCGCTCGTAGTATTCCGGGCCGTGGCTGCCTTGCTGGTGCAGCACGACAAGCAGATCGCCCTTGGCGGCATCGATCCGGTCCTGCAATCCCTGCAGCAGGATCTCGTCGTGGCATTCACCGTCGCCGCACAACGCGGGGTCGTCCGCGTTGGACACATCCTCGCTGGGGACACGGGCACAGACGCCCTTGCAGCCGGAGTTGTTGTCACGCCAGAGCACCTCCACGCCGGCATGGGCGAGGACATCAAGCAGGCCTTCGGTATGGCGGGCCTCGTACTCGTCGTAATCGCCTCGATCGAGCCGCGAAAACATGCACGGCACCGACACCGACGTCGACGTACCGCAGGAGGAGAATTTCGGGAAGTTGACCAGATCGCGCTTCGCGAGCCGCGGATTGGTGTTCCGCGCGTAGCCATTAAGCGAGAAGTTGGCGGCACGCGCGGTTTCGCCGATCACCAGCACGACGACCCGGCGCGACGTTCCGACCGGGCGTTGCTGATGGGCGTCGCGACCGAGCGGCGCCACCGGCGTGTTGGCCGCTTCGGCGGTCTGCATCGCCGTATCCACCGCGGCATAGAGCGGATAGCTCGGATTGATCAGATAGCGCAGCTCACGATGCTCGCGCAGAACCAGCGAGAAGTCCTTGTAGTGCGCGTAGACGCTGACACCCAACACGCCCACCGCGAGCGTCACGGTGAGCGCGCGAATGCCCAGCTCGCGCCAGAACGGTCGATAGCGGATGCGCCATGCCAAAACAACAAGCGACGGCAGGACTGCGGTCAGCAGCAGATGGCCGATCAGCCGCGCGCTGAGCAGGCCCGATGCCTCGCCGCTGTCGGTCTCGAGCACGTTGTGGATCATCGTGTCGTCGATGACCACGCCGTAGACGTTCATGAAATAACTGGCGAGCGAGGCGATGAACAGCAACACGACAATCGCCGGCTTGAACAGATAACGCAGGCCGAACAACGATACCAGCAGCACGAAGAAAGCGAGCATGGCCGCCGCCAGCGACAGGCCGAAACCCAGATTGCGTGCCATGCCGATATCGGCTGCCGCGATCACCGCTTTCCAGAACGCGGTATTCAGAAAGATCGCCAGAAACGCCGCCACCGCGAGCGTCAGCCCCGCAGTACCGCTTTCCGGGCGCGGCAACGCATGCAGAAAACGACGCAGGCGTGAAGAGGATTCTGGCGTGGTCGACGACATGGGCAGCGTGCTCGCGAGCGGATGGACCTGGAAGGCCAATCCTTGCGCGCGCGCCGTGTGCCGCCCGTCCTGCTGTCGTGGGTATTGCGTTAGATCGGGCGGATCGCTGCCTGAAACGCCCGACTAGTGGAAACGCAGATCGAAACGGGTGCCGGTACCGAGCGTGCTGCTGACATCGACCGTCCAGCCAAAGCGCTCACTGATGCGCTTGACCAGATACAGACCCAACCCCTGGCCCCGGCTGTGGGCACCGCGAAAACGCCGGTCGAACAGCCGCGACAAGGCAGCCGGCGCGATGCCTTTGCCGTGATCGCGAATCGTCAGGCAGCCGCGATCCAGCACGATATCGATCCGCGCCGTGCCGCCATGCTCGATGGCATTGCGCAGCAGGTTGTTGACCACCGACAACAACATGCTCGCCGGCGCCGACACCTCGGCTTCGCCGCGCGCGTCGAACACGATCTCGGGGCACGGCTGAGCAGCGCCGGCAAACATCTCCTGCTGCATGGCAATCGCTTCGCGCACCACCGGGCTGACCGGCGTAATACAACGCTCGTCGGTCTCTTCGCGGGCAAACAGCAGCAGCGACTCGATCAGCTCGTGCATGCGCGCAGTGGCCGAGCGCGCCCGCATCAGGCGCGTGCGCGACTTGGTCGACAGGCTCTCGTCGGCAGCCATCAGATCGATGGAACTGATCGCGGTGGCCAGCGGCGTGCGCAGTTCGTGGCTGGCGTCCTCGGTAAACGCCTGCTCACGGGCGACGAACGCGTCGAAGCGATCCAGCACGCTGTCGAACGCCTCGACAATTACGTCGAGCTGGCGATCGCCGGTGGCGATACGCAGCTGCGGGCGTTGCTGGCCCGGCACCACCTGCGAGACGCGTTCGGCCAGGCCGCGCACCGGCCGCATCACCAGCTGCGACAGCCACAACGCCAGCGTCACCGCCAGAAACAGGGCGCCGAGCCCGACCACCCAGGCCACACCGATCAGCTCTTTTTCCAGCCGTTCGACCGGGGTTAGATCGAGCAGCAGGTACAGACTCTTGTCGCCGATATCGCGGCGCGTGGCGCCGTACTCGTACTCGGCATCCGGCACTTCGACCTCGTGCGAGCGCCCGTCCGGCAGATGCGCCAGCGATGGCGGCAGGCTGGCCGTGTCGCCGCGCGGCACGACAAACACCTGCAGCCCGGGCTCGGTGACCTGCAGCAGCGCCGGGTCGCGCTCGTACAGGGCCGCTATCCGGTCCATATCGCGCGACAGCTCGCCGTGGATCATGTCGTCCTCGAGCACGTCGAGGAACTCGGATACGGCATAGACAAAACCGCCGAGCACCACGAACACCAGCGCCAGCATGGCGAGCAGAAAACGCGGCCGTAGCCCCAGCCGTGGCAGCAGCCTAGAGCGACTCATCGTCCGCCAGCCGGTAGCCGATCCCGTGCACGGTCTTGAGCAGCTTGATGGGAAACGGCTTGTCGATGATGCCCCGCAGCTGGTGGATATGGCCGCGCAGCGCGGCCTCGCTGTCGGGCGGGTCGTCGCCCCAGATGGCGCGCTCCACGGTGGCGGTCCGCACCACCGCAGGCGATGCGCGCATGAGCAGTTCCAGCATGCGCATCCCGGTCGGGGTCAGCGTCAGCCGCCGCCCGCCGCGGCGCACGATCAGGGTACGCAGATCGAAGATCAGATCCGAAACCACCAGATGATCGGTCGCGCCAGCCGCGCGGCGCACCAGCGCCTTGAGCCGCATATGCAGCTCCTGCAACGAAAACGGCTTGGTCAGATAGTCGTCGGCCCCGGTCTCGAAGCCGGTCAGGCGATCGCGCAGGGTATCGCGGGCGGTGAGCATCAGGATCGGCACGTTGTTGCCGGCATCCAGGCGCAGCCGCTCGCACAGCGACAGCCCGTCGAGGCCGGGCAGGCTCAGATCCAGAACCAGCACATCGTAGTTGTTGACCGCCGCGAGATGCAGGCCGGTCAGGCCATCGCCGGCATAATCGACGATATCGCCCTGCTCTTCACAGTATTCGCCGATATTGGCTGCCAGATCGTCGTTGTCTTCCACGATCAGGATATACATGACGTCAGGCTCCAGCGTTCTGGGGAGCACGGCAAGCCGTGCCGGGCGGCAGGCGGGTCGCCGCGAATTCGGAATGGTTATCGGCCAGCAGGGGCACGAACGCCAACCACTCGGCCAGTTCGCGCCGTCGCTCCCGCGGATAGATCAGCAGGACCGCCGCGTTTTGTCGACCAATCCAGGCGCAGATCGCATCGATTGCTTCGGCGCCCTTCACCGGGCGGTCGAGATAATAAGAGTAATGGGCCGCATCGATATCCCAGACCGCGACCGGCATACCGGGATCGACACGCGGCGACAGCGCCTGGACGAAAGTCAGCTCCTCGTAGCGCGCGCTGCTCCACAGGCTGGGCACCGCGCCACCCTGGAACAATCCCACGGCAAAGGCCGCCGCCACCAGCGCTGCAGCAGCCGGCGTCCGGCGTCGACGCAGCGCCCATCCGGCACCACCGACAAGCAACAGCCCGGCTACAGCCACCAGCAGCGCAGACGGCCCGGCTTCATAGACCAGCCAGACGAGCGCCACGCCAACCACTGCGATCACGAGCCCGACACATACCCGCGCCCAGGCGACCCGCGTGATCGCCGCCGCCAACAACAGCATCGCCGGCGCCAGCCAGGGCAGCATGTAGATCTCGCGATACTGCGGGCCGAGCGCAAACGCCAGCATCGCAAACACGATCGTGAACGCGAGCAGCCCGGCCGCGCCGCGCCGATCGCGCCAGGCAATCAATGCCGCTGCCGGCAACAACAACGCCCACGGCAGCCAGAGCATCGGTGCGCGCAGAAAATAGAACGGCGTAAATAGCCGCAACGGATCGATGGTGAGCAACGCGCCGGAAAGCTGCGAGTCGCCCAGCGTCTGGCCGCCGATCGCCTGGCGCAGCAGCAGATACCACGGCACGACCAGCACGAGGACGATCAACAGACCGCGCACGGGACGCAGTCGCCGCCAGAGATCGACCGCGCGCTCATCGCTCAGAACCGCGTGCAGGCCGAGGCCGAGCAGCAGGATGAGCGGCGCCTGCGGCCCCTTGGTCAGGGTCGCGAGACCCACCAGCAGCCAGAGCGCCCAGGCCCATCGTGCCTGCAGGGCCGCGCTCGCCTGACGGCTACCGACCCAGGCCGCGAGCACGGCCGTGGTCCAGAACGCATAGAGCATGTCGGGCCGCGCGTTGTGGCCGTACTTAAAGGCCGCCAATGAGGCCACGCACAGCAGGCCCGCCAGCAGGCCGGTTCGACGATCGAACAGGCGCGTGCCGATCCAGAGCGCGAGCAACGCCACGCCCATCACGGCGAATACCGACGGCGCACGTGCAATACCGGCGCCGACATGGTCCTGACCGGCAAGCGTTGCCGCACCGGCCACCAGCCAGTAGCTCAGCGGCGGCTTGGTCAGCCGGTATTCACCGTTCAGGCGCGGCACCAGCCAATCGCCACTTTCGAGCATGTTCTCGGCGGTCTGGGCGACATAGATCTCGTGGCTTTCCAACGGGATATCGCTCATGCCTCGGCCGGCCACGGCCAGTGCGAGCAGCGCAATGACGACCACCGCCAGCCATGCCGCCGGCGCTCCAGCCGGCAATCGCATCCCCACGCTCATGTCCCGGCCGGCGACGATTCGGCCCGCCCCGCGCGAATGAGATAGAGATTGCGGGCATAGATGAACACGCCCGTGCTCTGCCCGAGAATGAACACCGGGTCGGCGCGATAGATCGCGTAGGTGAGCAGGGTGATCCCGCCGGCGATGCTCAGATACCAGAACGCGACCGGAATATGGCTCTGGCGACGCCGTTCGCTGGCAATCCACTGCACCAGGAACCGGGCCGAAAACAGGGCCTGGCCGACGAGCCCCAGCCCGATCCACACGATGTCCTGGGTCTGTAGCGCGTCAAACATCATCCACCTCGTATTCGATACGGCAAGCACGCCGCTGTAGCCAGTACACGCCGGCCATATCCAGTAAACCGGTCCAGAGCCGATTGCCCACGCCGTACTTCGACCGGCCCGCGCGCCGCGGCCGATGCGCCACCGGCACGCTGATCACCTGCGCACCGGCGCGCACGAACAGCGCGGGCAGGAAACGATGCATATGCCGAAAGCTCGGCAGCGCAAGAAAATCATCGCGGGCGAAGACCTTGAGACCACAGCCCGTATCCGGACAGCCGTCGCCCAGCAACGCGCCGCGCAAACCATTGGCCATGCGTGACGACAGCCGCCGCAGCGCGCTGTCGTTGCGTGTCCGGCGCCAGCCCACCACGAGACAGCGGCTCGCCTGTGCCTGCTGACGATAGGCGTCGACCAGACGGGTAATATCAGCCGGCGGGTTCTGGCCATCACCGTCCAGGGTCGCGATCAGCGGCGCCCGTGCGGCATGGATGCCGTTGGCGAGCGCCGCGCTCTGGCCGCAGTTCTGCGGCAAGCGCACGACCCTCAGCGTGGCGACACGCCCGGCGGCGAGCGACAGCACGGACGCCGTATCGTCGGTCGAACCGTCGTCCACGGCGATCAGCTCGTAGTCGATCTGGCCGGCGAGCGCGCGATCGATCTCCGCAAGCAGCGCGGCTACGCTGTCCTGCTCGTTGTAGAAAGGAATGACCACGGCCAGGGCCGGTGCCGTAAGGCAGTCGCGATTTGGCAAACGCTTCGATCCTCTTGCGTACCGGCCGACAAGGCACGGCACGCTTTGCATGCGCGATGCACCGAATTATCGACAGCGCGGATCGCACAGCCGTTAGCAGGACGTTTGTTTTTCGTTGGTTCGTGAATTCTGCAGCGGTCTACACCACTTACGGGCGTTCCGACGCCGTGGTGACGGCATACCCACGTTTTCCGCACGCGGCCCGGGCCAGGCTTTTGAGGGTCAGGCGCTTCCAGGATTCGTTGCCATGTCCAAACCCGCCCACGCCGATCGTCGAACGGCTGTCGGTCATCCCGCCTGGACGCCGCGTCCCTGGCAGGACGACCCCTTGTTCGTCTGCCCCTTGCTGGCGCTGGTGCTTGGCTTGTTGATCACCCAGGGGCTCGATCTCGATGGCTACTGGGCCGACCTGCTGTTCCGGCTGGAAGGCGACGACTGGGACTTGCGCTATGCCTGGCTGACATCGCGGGTTCTGCACGAATACGGTCAACGGTTCTCCATCGCCTGGGGCGTGGGCCTGCTCGCACTGACCGCGGTGAGCAGCTGGAGCCAACGGCTGCGCCCCTATCGGCGCGGGCTCGTCTGCCTGTGCATCGCGGTGATCACAAGCCTGCTGCTGGTGTCGCTGGGCAAGCATATGCTCGCGCTGCCCTGCCCCTGGGATCTGTCGCGCTATGGCGGCGACGTGGCCGGCGCGGCCGTCTATGCCCTGCACCCCGGCGAAGTCGGCGGCTGCTTTCCGGCCGGCCATGCCGCCGGCGGCTATTGTCTGTTCGCGCTGTTCTTCTTCGCCCGCCAATATCCGCTGGGCCGGGCGATCTGGTGGCTGGCACCCGGTATCGTGGTCGGCATTACCTACGGTCTTGCACAGGAGCTGCGCGGCGCGCATTTCCTGTCACACGACATGGTCAGCGCGGGCCTGTGCTGGTTCGTGAGCTATACGGTGTTTCGTATCGGATTCGCCAAGGCGAGCGACCACGTCAATCAGAGCTGATGTGAATAGAACTCTCTTGAGGTGGCCTAGGACTATCTGGGAAAACGAGGGAATTAGAGCTCTCTATTACTTCGCGTGTAAACCATCGCCGGACTTGCGCCGAGTTTTTTCACTCCCTTCCCTGGGCGTGCTTCACCGCCAAATTAATCTGGGAGTCGACGTGAGCCTGCTTCGCGGCTTTCAAGTACCACAGAGTGGAATCCACGTCATTCTGGGGCGCCCCATTCTGGAGCACCCCAATCGAGTAGCGGCCCATCTAGAGGCATCGAATCGATGGTGACAAGGTCCGCTTCTGGCCGCTAGCCGGCATATCGGCTGATACCTGATAACACCGCTCGGTTGGGGGGGGGG
>NZ_APNL01000033.1:0-15709 GCF_040361435.1 Salinisphaera sp. C84B14
CGGCGTCGTGACCAAGATTACGGAATAGGGAATAACGCGACGGCGGCGCGCGGGCCGTCGGGCGAAAGCCCGGTTGCTCGTAGTGCCGCCTTCGTGTCTCTGAGTCGCGAGTGCGGCGGGGCAGTTGCCAAACCGGTAAACTGTGATAACATCCGCCGTCCTTTTTCGCGGGCAGTAAGTTTACGCGCATAGGCCAGTAGCTCAATTGGCAGAGCAGCGGTCTCCAAAACCGCAGGTTGGGGGTTCGAGTCCCTCCTGGCCTGCCACGTAAACGCGGTAGTTCCCACTTTTCGGTCGAGTCGTCGATGGCAACCCAAGAAAAACGTACGAGCTCCCTGCTCGACACAGCGCTGCTATGGCTTGCCATTGCCGTGCTGCTGGCGAGCATGGTCGGCTACTACTATTTCACGGCGCATACCGATCTGGTGCGCGTGCTCGGCCTGCTGGGCGGCACGGCTGTCGCTATCGCCATCGCATTGCAGACCGCGATCGGCAAGACCGCCTGGGCGTATATCCAGGGGTCACGTACCGAGCTGCGGCGCATGGTCTGGCCTACGCGCCGGGAAACCGTGCAGACCACGCTCATGGTCGTGGTCGTGGTACTCATTCTGGCCGTGTTCATCTGGGCGCTGGATATCGTGCTCGCTTGGGCTGTTCAATTTCTGACCGGCCGCTAGGCGCAAGGCGAATATTATGGCCAAGCATTGGTACGTGGTTCATGCCTTCTCGCAGTATGAGAAGAAAGTGCGCGACTCCCTCAAGGAGTACGCGGCGCGGCATGGCATGGAAGATTATTTCGGCGACATTCTGGTGCCGACCGAAGAGGTCGTCGAGGTCAAGGATGGCCAGCGCCGGACCACGGAGCGCAAGTTCTTCCCTGGCTATGTGCTTGTGCACATGGAAATGAATGACGATACCTGGCACCTGGTCAAGAGCGTGCCGCGGGTGCTGGGGTTCATTGGCGGCACGGCCGATCGTCCGGCGCCGATCACCGACGCCGAGGCGGATCAGATCCTCAACCGCGTCGAAGAGTCGGTCGAGAAGCCGCGTCCGAAGACGGTGTTCGAGCCGGGTCAGGAAGTGCGCGTCATCGATGGGCCGTTCGCCGACTTCAACGGCGTGGTCGAAGAAGTCAATTACGAAAAGAACCGCCTGCGTGTGGCGGTCACGATCTTCGGGCGTTCCACGCCGGTCGATCTCGAATTTGATCAGGTCGAAAAGAGCTGATTCGTTGTCGCGGCGCACGTAGCGCCGTATTCGTTGTCACAGGGAGCCCGGGTCAGGCCCGCGGCGCGTGTACCTGAAGGAGTAGTTCAATGGCCAAGAAGATTGCAGGCTATATCAAGCTGCAGATCCCGGCCGGCAAGGCCAATCCGAGTCCCCCGGTGGGTCCGGCTCTGGGTCAGCACGGCGTTAACATCATGGAATTCTGCAAGGCGTTCAACGCCGAGACGCAGGATATGGAGCCGGGTCTGCCGACGCCGGTTGTCATCACGGTGTTTTCGGATCGCAGTTTTTCGTTCATCAAGAAGACGCCGCCGGCGGCAATTCTGTTGAAGAAGGCAGCCAAGATCACCAGTGGTGCAGCGGATCCGCTGCGCAACAAGGTGGGTACGGTCACCCGTGCCCAGGTTGAAGAGATTGCGCAGACCAAGTGGGCGGACCTCAACGCGGCCGACATGGATGCCGCGGTTCGCATCATTTCAGGCAGTGCCCGCTCGATGGGCATCAAGGTGGAGGGCTAAGCCATGGCGAAGATTTCCAAGCGCAAGGCCGCCATCCGCGACCAGATCGACCCGGTCAAGGTCTATCCGGTGGATGAAGCCCTCGATCTGCTCAAGAAGCTCTCCAGCGCAAAGTTCACCGAGTCGGTCGAAGTGGCCGTTAATCTCGGCGTGAACGCGCGCAAGTCGGACCAGAACGTGCGTGGCTCGACGGTCATGCCCAACGGTACCGGCAAGAGCGTGCGTGTGGCTGTGTTCACCCAGGGTGAGAACGCCGAGAAGGCCAAGGCCGCTGGCGCCGACGTGGTCGGCTTCAACGATCTGGCCGAACAGGTTCAGGCCGGCGAGATCAACTTCGACATGGTCGTGGCGACGCCGGACGCGATGCCGGTGGTCGGTCGTCTGGGTCAGATCCTGGGTCCGAAAGGGCTGATGCCGAACCCGAAAACCGGCACGGTCACCACCGATGTCGAAACCGCGGTCAAGAATGCCAAGGCGGGTCAGGTTCAGTACCGTACCGACAAGGCCGGCATCATCCACTGCGCGATCGGCAAGGTCGATTTTGAAAACGCCGCGCTCAAGGAGAATCTGGCTGCGCTGATCGCTGATCTGCGCAAGGCCAAGCCGGCCAACGCCAAGGGCGTTTATTTCAAGAAGGTGTCGTTGTCGACGACGATGGGTCCCGGCCTGGCCGTGGATGCCGGCAGCTCGACGGCGGCCTAGGTAGAGATTCTGGCGCTACGTCCTCTGTGGTCGTGGCGCCGGTCAGGAAGTTCTTTGTAGCGCAGCCCGCTCTTTGGATGGCTGCGTCGTCAAAGACCGTTAGGCGAGCCGAAGGTGTCGGCTCTTAAAGGCGGCCACGCCAGCCTACGCAGATGACGTGTGTCGTGCGGTGCTTTCGAGTGCCAAGCGGCAGTCGTCGACGGGCACGTCTTCGGGCGTGTCCGGTCAATCATCCGGCGGCATGTGCCGTCGGTTTGCTCAAGGAGTGATGACTATGGCCATGAGTTTTCAAGCCAAGCAGGCCATGGTGGCAGAAGTCAGCGACGTGGCGAATCGCGCGCATTCCGCAGTCATTGCGGAATATCGCGGTCTCACGGCTGGCCAGATGGACGCACTTCGCGTGAACGCCCGTGAGGGTGGTGCGTATCTGAAGGTCGTCAAGAACAGTCTGGCCAAGCTGGCCCTGAAGGGCACCGAATACGAATGCATGAGCGATGCGTTCGTCGGGCCGGTCATTCTGGGGTTCTCCCTGGAAGATCCGGGTTCGGCGGCGCGCGTCGTCAGTGATTTTCGTAAGGATCACGAGGCCCTGAAGGTAACGGCGATCTCGTTCAACGGGCAGCTGCTGCCCGGCGAACAGCTGGATCGTCTGGCCAAGCTGCCGACCCGTGACGAGGCTCTGTCCCAGCTGATGCGTGTCATGAAGGCACCCATCGACAAGCTGGCCCGGACCACGCGCGAGCCGGTTGCGAAGCTTTCCCGCACCGTGGCTGCAGTCCGCGACGAAAAGCAGGCTGCTTGAATCATTTGAATCGGGCCGACCGGCCCCAAACGTATTAGGAGCGAAGAATGGCTGCTACGAAGGAAGAAGTACTCGAAGCGATCTCCCAGATGTCCGTGATGGACGTCGTCGAGCTCGTCGAGATGATGGAAGAGAAGTTCGGCGTATCCGCGGCTGCCCCGGTGGCCATGGCTGCGGCTGGCGGTGGCGGCGGCGAAGCCGCGGCGGCCGAAGAGCAGACCGAGTTCGATGTGGTTCTGGCCAGCTTCGGCGACAACAAGGTTGGCGCCATTAAGGCTGTCCGTGCCATCACCGGCCTGGGCCTCAAGGAAGCCAAGGAAATGGTTGAATCCGCGCCCGCCACCCTGAAGGAAGGCGTTGCCAAGGAAGAAGCCGAAGAAATGAAGACCAAGCTTGAAGAAGCCGGCGCCAAGGTCGAGCTCAAGTAAGGCAGGACGCGTCAAAGGCATTGTTCGAAACGATAATTTGACGCATTAGGGGAACTGGCTGGTAGCGGGAGACGCTGCCGGCCTTTTCCCGTTGCCTCCGACCGAAAGCGCGCGATACCGGCTGCGAAACAACTCACGGTTTTGCAGCAAGTCCAACCAGAGGGTTGAGTGACATGGCCTACTCGTTTACCGAGAAAAAACGTATTCGCAAGGACTTTGCGAAACAGCCTTCAGTGCTGGAAATGCCGTTCCTGCTGGCCACCCAGCTGGATTCGTACCGGCAGTTTCTGCAAAAGGACCTCGATCCCGAAAAGCGCGCCGGTGTGGGGCTGCATGCCGCGTTCTCATCGGTGTTTCCGATGTCCAGTCATTCGGGCAGTGCTGCGCTCGAATATGTCAGCTACCGGCTCGGCCAGCCCGTGTTCGACGAGAAGGAATGTCGCGTACGCGGCATGATCTACTCGGCGCCGCTGCGCGTGACCGTGCGTCTTATCATCTACGATAAGGACAGCAAGGCCACCCCGAAGCCGGTCAAGGACATCAAGGAGCAGGAAGTCTACATGGGCGAACTGCCGCTCATGACCGATACCGGCACCTTCATCATCAACGGTACGGAGCGGGTGATCGTCAACCAGCTTCACCGTAGTCCCGGTGTGTTCTTCGACCACGATCGTGGCAAGACGCATTCCTCGGGCAAGTACCTGTATTCCGCGCGCGTAATTCCGTACCGCGGCTCGTGGCTCGATTTCGAGTTCGATCCGAAGGACAACGTCTACGTGCGCATCGACCGCCGCCGCAAGCTGCCGGCGACGGTGCTCCTGCGCGCGCTCGGTTACGACACCGAGCAGATGCTGGAGATCTTCCACGAAACCAACATGTTCCACCTGTCCGACAAGGGCGTGGAAATGGAGCTGGTGCCGGAACGTCTGCGCGGCGAAACCGCGACGTTCGATATCAAGGCCGGCTCCGACGTGATCGTCGAGGAAGGCCGCCGTATCACGGTGCGCCATATCCGCAAGCTCGAAGAAGCAGGCGTGGATCGGCTCGAAGTGCCGGAAAGCTATCTCGTGGGCAAGGTGCTCGCGCGCGGCATTATCGATACCGACACCGGCGAAGAGCTGGCCCCGGCCAACACCGAGCTCACCGAAGAGCTGGTGGATGCGCTGCGCATGGCGGGTATCCAGGACGTGCCGACGCTGTACGTCAACGATCTGGATCATGGCCCGTACATGTCCAACACGCTGATGGTCGATCCGAGCACCACGCAGCTGGAAGCGCTGGTCGAGATCTATCGCATGATGCGTCCCGGCGAGCCGCCGACCAAGGATGCCGCAGAAAACCTGTTCGGCAATCTGTTCTTCAACGAAGACCGCTACGACCTGTCGGCGGTCGGTCGCATGAAGTTCAACCGTCGTCTCGGCCGCGAAGAGGCCACCGGCGAGTCCGTGCTGTCCAACGAGGACATCATCGACGTGCTCAAGGAGCTGGTGTCGATTCGTAACGGTATCGGCCAGACCGACGATATTGACCACTTGGGCAACCGTCGCGTGCGCTCGGTGGGCGAGATGGCGGAAAACGCGTTCCGTACCGGCCTGGTGCGCGTCGAGCGTGCCGTGCGCGAGCGGCTGTCGATCGCCGAATCCGAAGGCTTGATGCCCCAGGATCTGATCAACGCCAAGCCGGTTGCGGCCGCGGTCAAGGAATTCTTCGGCTCCTCTCAGCTGTCGCAGTTCATGGACCAGAACAACCCGCTGTCCGAGGTCACGCATAAACGCCGCGTGTCCGCGCTCGGGCCGGGTGGTCTGACCCGTGAGCGCGCCGGCTTCGAAGTGCGCGACGTGCATCCGACCCATTACGGTCGTATCTGCCCGATCGAGACCCCGGAAGGCCCGAACATCGGTCTGATCAACTCGCTGTCGGTGTATTCGCGCACCAACGAATACGGCTTTCTGGAAACGCCGTATCGCAAGGTCGAGAACGGCCGTGCGACCGAAGAGGTCGAGTATCTGTCGGCGATCGAGGAAGGCCGCTACGTCATCGCCCAGGCCAACGCCCGCGTCGACGACAACGGCGACCTGGTCGACGAGCTGGTGTCCTGTCGTCACCTGAACGAGTTCACCATGGCCTCGCCGGACCGCGTCCAGTTCATGGACGTGTCGCCGAAGCAGATCATGTCCGTGGCTGCATCGCTCGTGCCCTTCCTGGAGCACGACGACGCCAACCGCGCGCTCATGGGCTCGAACATGCAGCGTCAGGCCGTGCCCTGTCTGCGTGCCGACAAGCCGCTGGTGGGTACCGGTATCGAACGCAAGGTGGCCATCGACTCCGGCAACGCCGTGACCGCACGCCGTGGCGGCGTGGTGGAAAAAGTCGACGCCTCGCGTGTCGTGGTCCGTGTGTACGACGAGGAGACCTCGGCCGAGGAAGCCGGCGTCGACATCTACAACATGGTCAAGTACACGCGCTCGAACCAGAACACCTGCCTCAACCAGAAGCCGCTGGTGGCACCGGGCGATCGCATCGAGCGCGGCGACGTGCTCGCCGACGGCCCCTCCACCGACATGGGCGAACTGGCCCTGGGCCAGAACCTGCTGGTGGCCTTCATGCCCTGGCACGGGTACAACTTCGAGGATTCCATCCTCATCTCCGAGCGCGTGGTCGAGGAAGACCGCTTTACCTCGGTGCATATCGAAGAGCTGACCTGTGTCGCGCGTGAAACCAAGCTCGGGCCGGAAGAAATCACCTCGGATATCCCGAACGTGAACGAATCCGCGCTGCAGAAGCTGGACGAGTCCGGTATTGCCTATATCGGCGCCGAAGTGAAGGCCGGCGATATCCTGGTGGGCAAGGTCACGCCGAAGGGCGAAACCCAGCTCACCCCGGAAGAAAAGCTCCTGCGGGCCATCTTTGGCGAGAAGGCATCCGATGTGAAGGATTCTTCGCAGCGGGTGCCGCCGGGCATGGACGGCACCGTCATCGACGTGCGCGTGTTCACCCGCGACGGCGTCGAGAAGGATGCCCGTGCCCTGTCGATCGAGGAAGACGAGCTGGCCGAGGTGCGCAAGGACCTCAACGACCAGCAGCGTATCTTCGAGGACGACCTGTTCGATCGCCTGCGCAGCATGCTGCTGGGCAAGGTCGCCGACGGCGGCCCGAACAAGCTCAAGGCCGATGCCAAGATCACCGCCGACTATCTCGACGGCCTCGATCGCGGCAAGTGGTTCGATATCCGTCTGCAGGACGAAAGTGCGCAGTCGCAGCTCGAATCCATCGCCCAGCGCCTGAAGGATCAGAAAGCCGACTTCGAGCGTCGTTTCACGTCGAAGAAGGAAAAGATCACTCAGGGCGACGAGCTCGCCCCGGGCGTGCTCAAGATGGTCAAGGTGTACCTGGCCGTTAAGCGTCGCGTACAGCCGGGCGACAAGATGGCCGGCCGTCACGGCAACAAGGGCGTGATCTCGCAGATCGTGCCGGTCGAGGACATGCCGTATCTGGAAGACGGTACTCCGGCGGATATCGTGCTCAACCCGCTGGGCGTGCCCTCGCGCATGAACATCGGTCAGGTGCTGGAAACGCATCTGGGCTGGGCAGCACGCGGCATCGGTCTGCGCGTGGGCGAAATGCTCGAGCAGCAGAAGGCGGTAGGCGAGATTCGGGAATTCCTGAAGAAGGCCTACTACACCGAAGGCGGCACCCAGGAAGACATCGACAGTCTCAACGATGAAGAGATGATGACGATGGCCGGCAACCTCGTGGGCGGTATGCCCACGGCCACGCCGGTGTTCGACGGTGCCGACGAAGACGAGATCCGGCGTCTGCTCAAGCTGGCCGGGCTGCCGGAAAGCGGGCAGGCCACGCTCATCGACGGCCGTACCGGCGATACGTTCTCGCGCCCGGTGACCGTGGGCTATATGTACATGCTCAAGCTCAACCATCTGGTCGACGACAAGATGCATGCGCGTTCCACCGGCCCGTACTCGCTGGTCACCCAGCAGCCGCTGGGCGGCAAGGCGCAGTTCGGTGGTCAGCGCTTCGGCGAGATGGAGGTCTGGGCACTGCAGGCCTACGGCGCAGCCTATACGCTGCAGGAAATGCTCACGGTGAAATCCGACGACGTGACGGGTCGTACCCGCATGTACAAGAACATCGTCGACGGCGATCACCAGATGCATGCCGGCATGCCCGAATCGTTCAACGTGTTGACCAAGGAAATCCGTTCGCTGGGTCTCAACATCGAACTCGAGGAAGATGATTAGTGAGGTACGCGGTGGCGGCCGGCTCGACCGGCCGCCAGCGGCGGACTAACCCACCGCCGCGCGTTGTGTCCACGCCCCTCACGATCTGGAGTACCCCATGAAAGATCTGCTGAATCTGTTCAAGAGCGCCGACGACGTCGAAGAATTCGACGCCATCAAGATCGGCCTCGCGTCGCCGGAAACGATCCGTTCGTGGTCGTTCGGCGAAGTGAAAAAGCCGGAAACCATCAACTACCGCACGTTCAAGCCGGAACGTGACGGGCTGTTCTGTGCGCGTATCTTTGGCCCGGTCAAGGACTACGAATGCCTGTGCGGCAAATACAAGCGCATGAAGCACCGCGGTGTGATCTGCGAAAAATGCGGCGTCGAGGTCACCCAGACCAAGGTCCGTCGTGAGCGCATGGGTCATATCGACCTGGCCTCGCCGGTTGCCCATATCTGGTTCCTCAAGAGCCTGCCGTCCCGTATCGGCCTGCTGCTCGACATGCCGCTGCGCGCGATCGAGCGCGTGCTGTATTTCGAAGCCTATGTGGTCACCGATCCGGGCATGACGCCGCTCGAGCCGTACTCCCTGCTCACCGAAGAGGAATACCTCGACACGGTCGAGCAGTACGGCGACGAGTTCGCGGCCAAGATGGGCGCCGAAGCCGTACTCGATATCCTGCGCAACATGGATATGGCGGCCGAAGCCCAGCGCATGCGCGAAGAGCTCAATGCCACCGGCTCGGCCACCAAGATCAAGCGTCTCGGCAAGCGCCTGAAGCTGCTGGAGTATTTCCAGCAGTCGGGCAACAAGGCCGAGTGGATGATCATGCGCGTGCTGCCGGTGCTGCCGCCGGATCTGCGCCCGCTGGTGCCGCTGGACGGCGGCCGCTTCGCGACCTCGGATCTCAACGATCTGTATCGCCGCGTGATCAACCGCAACAACCGCCTGCGTCGCCTGCTCGAACTCAACGCCCCGGACATCATCGTGCGCAACGAAAAGCGCATGCTGCAGGAATCCGTGGATGCGCTGATCGACAACGGCCGTCGCGGTCGCGCGATTACCGGCTCCAACCGTCGCCCGCTCAAGTCGCTCGCCGACATGATCAAGGGCAAGCAGGGCCGGTTCCGTCAGAACCTGCTCGGCAAGCGCGTCGACTACTCGGGCCGTTCGGTCATCGTGGTCGGCCCGACGCTCAAGCTGCATCAGTGCGGCCTGCCCAAGAAGATGGCGCTGGAGCTGTTCAAGCCGTTCATCTATTCGCGCCTGCAGCGTCTGGAGCTGGCCTCCACGATCAAGGCCGCCAAGAAGATGGTCGAGCGTGAAGAGCCGGAAGTCTGGGATATGCTCGAGGAGGTCATCCGCGAGCACCCGGTCATGCTCAACCGTGCGCCGACCCTGCATCGTCTCGGTATCCAGGCGTTCGAGCCGGTACTCATCGAAGGCAAGGCCATCCAGCTGCATCCGCTGGTCTGCACCGCCTTCAACGCCGACTTCGACGGCGACCAGATGGCCGTACACGTGCCGCTGTCCATCGAGGCACAGCTGGAAGCGCGTGTGCTGATGATGGCGTCGAACAACATCCTGTCGCCGGCAAGTGGCGCGCCGATCATCGTGCCCACGCAGGACGTCGTGCTCGGTCTGTACTGGATGACGCGCTCGCGCGTGAACCAGCTTGGCGAAGGCATGACGTTCGCGGACGTGTCCGAGGTCTATCGTGCCTATGACGCCCAGCAGGTCGACCTGCAGGCGCATATCAAGGTGCGCATCAACGACGTTGACGTGGACGAGGACAACAACCAGACGCCGGTAACCCGGATCGTGGAAACCACGGTCGGCCGTGCGCTGCTGTCCGAAATCCTGCCCAAGGGTCTGCCGTTCAAGCTCATCAACCGCGAGCTGGACAAGAAGGCCGTGGGCGACGTCATCAACTCCAGCTACCGCGATGTCGGTCTCAAGGACACCGTCGTGTTTGCTGACCAGTTGATGTACACGGGCTTCCGCATGTCCACCAAGGCGGGCATCTCGATCGCCGTCGGCGACATGGTCATCCCGGAAGAAAAGACCACCGTGCTGGCGCGTGCCGAGGACGAGGTCAAGGAGATCGAGGAGCAATACACCTCCGGTCTCGTGACCCAGGGCGAGCGCTACAACAAGGTCATCGATATCTGGTCGCGCGCCAACGAGCAGATCGCCGGCGCCATGATGGACAAGCTCGGTCTCGACGAAGTGGTCGACTCCGAGGGCAACGCCATCGACCAGACGTCGTTCAATTCGATCTTCATGATGGCCGATTCGGGTGCCCGTGGTAGCGCGGCCCAGATTCGTCAGCTGGCCGGCATGCGTGGCCTGATGGCCAAGCCGGACGGTTCGATCATTGAAACGCCGATTACCGCGAACTTCCGTGAGGGTCTGAACGTACTTCAGTACTTCATCTCCACGCATGGTGCGCGTAAGGGTCTGGCTGATACCGCGCTCAAGACCGCGAACTCGGGTTATCTGACCCGGCGTCTCGTGGACGTCTCCCAGGACGTGGTCATCACCGATCACGACTGCGGCACCGATGGCGGCATCATGATGTATCCCATCGTCGAAGGCGGCGATGTGGTCGAGCCTCTGCGCGAACGCGTACTCGGTCGTGTGCTGGCCTCCGACGTGGTCGATCCGGCCACCAACCACACGCTGCTCGATGCCGGTCAGCTGCTCTCCGAAAAGGAAGTGGATCTGCTCGAGGTCAACTCGATCGACGAGGTCCACGTCCGCAGTCCGATTACCTGCGAAGCACCGTTCGGCGTCTGTGCCCAGTGCTACGGCCGCGACCTGGCCCGTGGTGAGCGGGTGTCGATCGGCGAATCGGTCGGCGTGATCGCCGCACAGTCGATCGGCGAGCCGGGTACCCAGCTGACCATGCGCACCTTCCACGTGGGCGGCGCCGCCTCGCGTGCGGTCTCGGCCGACGGTGTGGAAATCAAGTCCGCGGGTACCGTCAAGCTGCACAACATCAAGACGGTCGAGCACGCCGAGGGCGGGCATCTCGTGGCCGTATCCCGCTCCGGCGAGATCGGCGTCATGGACGAGAACTACCGCGAAAAGGAACGCTACAAGATTCCTTACGGCGCGCGCCTGCACGTCGCCGAGGGCGACTCGGTGGAAGCCGGGGCGCGTCTGGCCGACTGGGACCCGCATACCCATCCGATCATCTCGGAAGTCGCCGGCAAGGTGAAGTTCGAGGAGTTCATCGAGGGTGTCACCGTTCAGCGCGAAATCGACGAGATCACCGGCGTATCGACGCTGGTGGTCACCGAGCCGAAATCGCGCGGCCAGGGCAACCGCGATCTGCGTCCGGTGATCAAGCTGCTGGACAACGACGGCAACGAGCTCAACTTCCCGGGTACCGAAATCCCGGCCGCCTACAGCCTGCCGCCGAAGGCCATCGTGGTGGTCGAGGACGGCCAGAGCGTGGTTGTGGGCGACGTGACCGCACGTATCCCGCAGGAATCGTCCAAGACGCGTGATATCACCGGTGGTCTGCCGCGTGTCGCCGATCTGTTCGAGGCACGCAAGCCCAAGGTGCCGGCGATTCTCGCCGAGGCCGCGGGCACCATTCGCTTCGGCGAGGCGACCAAGGGCAAGCAGCGGCTCAAGATCGTGGACTCGGAAGGCTACGAAAACGAGATCCTCATTCCGAAGTGGCGCCAGATCAACGTGTTCGAAGGCGAGCACGTCGAGAAGGGCGAAATCATCTCGGACGGCGAGCCGATGCCGCACGACGTGCTGCGCCTGCAGGGCATTCCCAAGCTGGCGGACTACCTGGTCAAGGAAATCCAGGACGTCTACCGTCTGCAGGGCGTGCGCATCAACGACAAGCACATCGAAGTGATCGTGCGGCAGATGCTGCGCCGGGTGGAAATCGTCGATGCAGGCGATACCTCCTTCCTGCAGGGCGAGCAGGCGGAATACCAGGCGGTACTCAACGAAAACCGTCGGGTCGAGGCCAAGGGCGAGCAGCCGGCGACCTTCGACCGGTTGCTGTTGGGTATCACCAAGGCCAGTCTGTCGACCGAGTCGTTCATCTCTGCGGCGTCCTTCCAGGAGACCACCCGTGTGCTCACCGAGGCGGCCGTACGCGGTGCCCGTGACGACCTGCGCGGTCTCAAGGAGAACGTCATCGTGGGTCGCCTGATCCCGGCCGGTACCGGCCTGGCTTACCACGAACAGCGGCGTCGTGAGCGTCTCGGCCCGCTGGACCTGGAAGGCGCGCTGCCGCGCGACGAACAGATTCCGGGCGCCAGCGAAGAAGCCGAGGCTCAAGAATCCACGAACGAAGACTCCGCCTGAGGCGATATGGCGCGCCGTGCTTGACAGCGCGGCGCGCCACTATTAGTATCCGCCGTCCTTTAACGGCAGCACGACGTCGGGTCGCGCTGCCTTAATATTTTTCATCGATCGAGTAGGGTGACGACGTGTCTACGGTCAACCAACTGGTCCGCAAGGGCCGCAAAGACAAGCGCCAAAAGAACGACGTACCCGCGCTGCAGGGCTGTCCGCAGCGCCGTGGTGTGTGCACGCGTGTCTATACCACCACGCCGAAGAAGCCGAACTCCGCGCTGCGTAAAGTAGCCCGTGTTCGTCTGACCAACGGTTTTGAAGTCGCCAGCTATATCGGCGGTGAAGGTCATAACCTGCAGGAACACTCGGTCGTGCTCATTCGTGGCGGTCGTGTAAAGGATTTGCCCGGTGTGCGTTATCACACCGTGCGCGGTGCGCTGGATGCCTCGGGCGTCGAAGCGCGTCGCCAGGGCCGTTCCAAGTACGGCGCCAAGAAGCCGAAGTCCTAGTTCGAACGTACTAGTTCCCAGAATACCTAAAGGTTCACTATGTCCCGTCGTGCATCCGCGCCGCGTCGCGAAATCCTGCCCGATCCTCGCTACCACAGCGAGCTTCTTGCCAAGTTCATGAACATGATCATGGAAGACGGCAAGAAGTCGAAGGCCGAGGCCATCGTTTACGGTGCGCTGACCCAGATCGGCACCAAGAAGGGTACCGATGAGCCGCTGGAGATCCTCGAAGAAGCGCTGGACAATATTCGTCCCGCCGTCGAGGTGAAGTCGCGTCGTGTCGGTGGTGCGACCTACCAGGTGCCGGTCGAGGTGCGCGCAGTGCGTCGCACCACGCTTGCCATGCGCTGGGTGATCGACGCGGCGCGCAAGCGCGGCGAGCACTCGATGGCGCAGCGTCTGGCCGGCGAGCTGCTGGATGCGTCCGAGCATCGCGGCGCTGCGGTCAAGAAGCGTGAAGACACGCATCGCATGGCTGACGCCAACAAAGCCTTCTCGCATTTCCGCTGGTAAGACGCGCGACCCTCGCGCGCTCCATTTCGCAAGAATCAAGAGACTTTCATGGCCCGTAAGCATCCTCTAGAGCGCTATCGCAACATCGGCATCATGGCGCATATCGATGCCGGCAAGACCACGACGACCGAGCGCGTGCTCTATTACACCGGTATCTCCCACAAGATGGGCGAAGTGCATGACGGCGCGGCCGTGATGGACTGGATGGCGCAGGAGCAGGAGCGCGGCATCACGATCACGTCGGCTGCCACCACCTGTTTCTGGCAGGGCATGGAGCAGCAGTACCCGGAACAGTACCGCATTAACATCATCGACACCCCGGGCCACGTGGACTTCACGATTGAAGTCGAGCGTTCGCTGCGTGTGCTTGACGGTGCGGTGTGCGTACTCGACGCCAATGCCGGCGTCGAGCCGCAGACGGAAACGGTCTGGCGCCAGGCCAACAAGTACCACGTGCCGCGACTGGTGTTCGTCAACAAGATGGACAAGCTGGGCGCCGACTACTATCGCTGCGTTCAGATGATGCGCGATCGTCTCGCGACCCATCCGGTTTCCATTCAGCTGCCGATCGGTGCCGAAGACGATTTCGAAGGCGTGGTCGACCTCCTGCGCATGCAGGCCATCTACTGGAATCAGGAAGATGCCGGCCGTACCTTCGAGGCGCGCGACATCCCCGATCATCTCAAGGCCGATGCGGACAAGTATCGTGAAGAGATGGTCGAGGCGGCCGCCGAAGCCAACGAAGAGCTGATGGACAAGTACCTGGAGAACGGCGAGCTGTCCAACGAGGACATCAAGGCCGGCCTGCGTGCTCGCACCATCAATAACGAGATCTGCCTGTGCCTGTGTGGCACCGCCTTCAAGAACAAGGGCGTGCAGGCGATGCTCGACGCGGTGGTGGACTATCTGCCGGCGCCGACCGAAGTGCCGCCGATCAAGGGTCAGGACGCCAACGATCCGGAAACCAAGATCGAACGCCGTGCCAGCGACGAAGAGCCGTTCTCGGCGCTCGTGTTCAAGATCGCGACCGATCCGTTCGTAGGTTCGCTTGCCTTCATTCGCGTCTACTCCGGCGTGCTGGCTTCGGGCGACGCGGTCTACAACTCGATCGAGAACAAGAAAGAGCGCGTGGGTCGTATCCTGCAGATGCACTCCAACACGCGTGAAGAAATCAAGGAAGTGCGCGCCGGCGACATCGCTGCCGTGGTCGGCCTCAAGAACGTGACCACCGGCTATACGCTGTGTGCCCCGGACTCCCAGGTCATCCTCGAGCGCATGGAGTTTCCGGACCCGGTTATCGCCGTGGCGGTGGAGCCGAAGTCGCGTGCCGATCAGGAGAAGATGGGTGTCGCCCTGTCGAAGCTGGCTCAGGAGGATCCGTCCTTCCAGGTGCGCACCGACGAGGAAACCGCGCAGACCATCATTTCCGGCATGGGCGAGCTGCACCTCGAAATCATCGTCGACCGCATGAAGCGCGAGTTCGGTGTCGAGGCCAACGTGGGTGCGCCGCAGGTTGCTTACCGCGAGACGATCCGCAAGGAAGTCGAACAGGAAGGCAAGTTCGTTCGCCAGTCGGGCGGCCGCGGCCAGTACGGCCACGTCTATCTGCGCCTTGAGCCGCAGGAAGAAGCCGGTGCCGGCTACGAGTTCATCAATGCCATTACCGGTGGCGTGGTACCCAAGGAATACATCAACTCCGTGGACAAGGGTGTCCAGGAAGCGATGACCAATGGTGTGGTCGCCGGTTATCCGATGGTCGACCTCAAGGTCACGCTGTATGACGGCTCCTATCATGACGTTGACTCGAGTGAGTCGGCGTTTAAAATAGCCGGCTCGATGGCGTTCAAGGACGGTGCGCGCAAGGCATCCCCGGTTCTGCTTGAGCCGATGATGGACGTCGAAGTCGTGACCCCGGAAGAATACATGGGTGACGTGATGGGCGATCTGAATCGCCGTCGCGGTACCGTCAAGGGCATGGATGACATCCCCACCGGCAAGCAGCTGTCCGCGGAAGTGCCGCTGTCGGAGATGTTCGGGTACTCGACCGATCTGCGCTCGATGAGCCAGGGTCGTGCCACCTACACCATGCAGTTCGAGAAATATTCGGAAGCGCCTTCGCACGTGATCGAAGGTCTTACCCGCAACCAGTCGCAAAAGGCATAAGAGGTAGTCGCCGTGTCCAAATCAAAATTCGAGCGTAACAAGCCGCACGTAAACGTCGGCACGATTGGTCACGTGGACCATGGCAAGACCACGTTGACGGCGGCGCTGACGGTGGTGTCGAACCGTTTGTTCGGCTCCGAGCTATCGGCGTTTGACATGATCGACAAGGCGCCGGAAGAGAAGGCGCGTGGCATCACGATCTCGACCTCGCACGTCGAATACGAATCGGAAGCGCGTCACTACGCGCATGTGGACTGCCCGGGTCACGCCGACTACGTC
>NZ_APNL01000034.1:0-10676 GCF_040361435.1 Salinisphaera sp. C84B14
GTAGCGACCCAGGCTGATACCTGATAACACCGCTCGGTTGGGGGGGGGATAGCGGTCGCGCTACTGCCCAAAAGAAGCACACTGCGTTAATCGATCGTAGAACCTGTGCTCCGGCTTATGGCTGCGATATGAAACGGTGACCTGGTCGGCCTGACCAGACCCGTTTGACCTGACTGGTACTACAGCCCGCTAGCCGCGCGGTCTCGGCAATACTGTAACCACCTTTGCGCAAGGCCATGATTCGTTCGTGCAATGCCTTGTTTGGCCGGCGCCCGCGATATTTCCCTTGTTCTCGAGCGATCTCGATGCCTTGCCGTTGCCTGTGGCGCCGGTCCTCATAGTCATCGCGAGCCATCTGCAGCGACACCTTGAGCAGCATGTCTTGTACGGATTCGAGTACGACTTTTGAAACACCCTCGGCTTCAGCCGACACCTCGGTCAGATCGACGATTCCGGGCACTGCCAGTTTCGCGCCTTTGGCGCGAATAGTGGCCACCAGCTTCTCAGCGTCTTCCAAGGGAAGGCGGCTGATGCGGTCGATCTTCTCCGCGATCACGATCTCATCCGCCTGCAGATCGTGGATCATGCGTAAAAGCTCCGGACGATCCGCTCGGGCACCGGAAGCTTTCTCCCGGTAAACACCGGCGACATAATGTCCTGCAGCCTGGGCTTCGGCGATCAAGCGTTCCTGGCGCTGCAGATCCTGGCCGTCTGTACTCACGCGCAGATAGAGGCGAGCGACTTTCATAGGTTCACAGTTAGCGCAGAAGCTCGACATCGACCGCGGCCTCGCCGGCGATCGACTCCCACGCTCGATCCGTGGTGAGGGCGCGTGTGTTCCGAGCCTTGGCTAGGGCCAGGCACGCCCGATCGCCCAGCGAGAGGCCAGCGGATCGCGTAACCGATCGTAGCTGACCGACAGCCAACGCTTGATCGTAGTCGAATACCTGGATCGACAGCTGAAGTGTGTCGATCACGGTCTCGACGGTCTCGACTGGCATATCAAAAGCGAGCAAGCGTGTTGCGACCTCGGCGATATTGACCGTCGACACGAGCGCGCCCGGTAAATGAGCCTCCACCCGATCGCTGCCCGGCTCGTCGAATATCAGGGCCAGAATCGCGGACGCGTCGAGTACCACATCATCCACGAGCAGATGCGTCCTGTTCGTCGTTTTCGCGTACCGATTCTTCGCGCCGATCCTCGATCAGCTGGTCGGAGGCATACGCGCCCGAAGGTTTGAAAGGGGACGCAAGTTCTCGTACGCGTTTCAGGGCTTGGCTTGCCGTCGTGATACGGATTTCGTTATCGATCAGACTCACGATTAGGTGGCCCGAGCCTGCCAAGCCCAATGCGCGCCTCATATCCGCAGGCAGGTTCATGCGCCCATTCTCGGAAACGGGAATAGTACGCTGTTTCGGAGTGTTCATTACCATCACCCAATACTAAGTTAGATACAAATTATAGAACAGGTACAAATCCAACGATAGGGCCGCGAATAGGACGTGCTTGCGTGGCTCTTTTAGGTATACTCAAACGCGCTATTCTTCAGCCGCACGGCTCATAACTCGAAACACGATCTAAAAGAGCCAAGTTATTTTGAACCAGTCAAACGAGCCAAGCGCGTATCTAAATCAGAAATCGCGTCTAGTGCTCGGTGCGTTTCGATGGACCGCCGGCGGCGCTAACCATCTGCATACTGTTAGCGCCACGCAGAGGGCTGGTACCGACCCACAGCGGCCACCCCATAGCACATGACCGCGACACTTCTTGAGTTCGCGATCCTACTGCTTTCTCGAAGGCATGCCATAAGCAGGCATCGCTCACCTTTCCGTTCCACTGCCTGAATGGCATTCTTGTTAGCAGCCTTTCTCGATACCTAACGAGTTCTCATGTACGAAATATCAACTATAGAAAATTTCGGCGCAGTCGATGCCGACAACGATGATCTTCTCCTCCAAGTTTTCGAAGGGCACGAAGCTTTTGAAGCGGTATTAGCGCATTCACGTTATCTGATAACGGGAAGAAAAGGCTCCGGCAAAACGGCAATTTACAAGAAGCTCCTCTCTAGGGATCAAGCCCAAACGTTTGTATACGGCCATACCTTTTCAGACTACCCCTGGCACTACCACGATGCGCAAGCACGCGCCGGCATTCCAGATTACGACAAGTTCACGCACAGCTGGAAATATCTGATCTATCTGAGTTTAGCCAAAATTATTCTTAATCAAGACCAATCTCTACCCCATAACGACCGCAGCATGGAATGCATGGCTCCAATTGAACGGTTCGTTGTCGATACATATGGGTCCCGAGATCCTGACCTCACGCAAATATTTACGCCGACGAAAGAGATGCGCCTAAACCCGTACTTTCAGATAGACGTAAAAGCCCTCAAAGCGGGCGTATCGCCGGAGCGCGTTCCGATAAAGGAGCTGCCAACAGTCGTTCAAGACGTGAACAAGAACTTACAACATCTTATCCTCTCATCTGTAAATGAGGATAACGAATATCTAGTCGCTTTTGACCAACTAGATCTAGGATACGATCCAAAGAATGATGATTATAAAAACCGGCTTATCGGCTTGCTCCTAGCATGCCGCGATATTAATACCGCAGCTCGCGAAGCCGGTGTAAAAGTCTTCATAGCGATTTTCTTGAGAGACGATATATACAACAGTCTTCATTTCGAAGATAAGAATAAGATTACTGAAAATTTCGCTTGCCTTATCGAATGGGACACCCCACGGACCGAACGAACACTTAAGGACTTGATGGAAAAACGTTTTACTCTACGGTTAGGCGAGAAAAACGAAAAGATAACGTGGGGCAATATTTTTGACGAGGACCAAGAAATGACCGGCCGTCAGTCTAAATACAATCACATTACAGATAGGACTTATTTACGGCCAAGAGACGCCATCAAATTCTGTAACTTGATTTTGTCCCAATACAAAAGGCGGATAAAAAATGAAACATGTGATGAAGGGAAAATCGACAATGTCGACATCAATAATGCACGACATGGTTACAGCGAATACTTTCTCAAAGAGCTGGATGACGAAATTCACAAACACTTACCCGGTTACGAGCGTTATTTGGAGGTAGTAAAAGCGATCGGTGCATGGCAGTTCGACAAGGAGACGTTTATGTCAAAATGGTCCGATCAAGGGCTCGATGACGATAATCAAGCCCCATTAGAGGTTCTTAGACAGCTTTTTGAGTTTTCAGTCTTAGGTTTCTATCGGCCTGGCGGCGGTGGATATGGTGGATCTGAATACGTTTTCAAATATAAAGATCCTGGCGCGCAATTCGACGCTACTGCCACCCGGTTTCGAGTTCACCCCGGCCTGATTGAAGTATTAGGATTGAAGAGAACCAATGTCATCGACAGTTAGAACTGGCCGAAGAGAGGGGTCCGCGTGTGGCCGGTAGCGACCCAAAGCGGCCGTAATGTATGTAGCTTATCGATCTGCCTGGGCTCCGGATAATCGCTAGCACCCGTTGTGGCGATCGCGTACGACCCGACGTCATATCGCGCCATTAATGTAGATCGGCGCTGAGAATGACCACTCCTACCAATGCGACGCGTATCCCCGCGAAAGAATTTAGTATTCTTGCCGCCGCTAGATTGCACAGTCACGCCGTTGTCGCGCAAGCTCGGCATGAGCCGACAGGCGACGCAGCTTAGCGTTGGTTATAAAAAGTGAGTTGCGGATGCGTAAAAAAGCCCGAGAAACGAACGTTAAGGTCAGGCTGCGTCAAGGGATAGATTTGGCTGACCTAGAAAATTGGCACCAGAAGCTGAACGTGGATTGCGGTGCGGGAGGAGTAAGTATTGCCCGGCAAGTGAGGGAAGGTGGCGGAGTAGTTTCGATCAAATTGGCGCAGCTGCCATCCGCTATCGATACTCACGATGGATTGAATATTCTCAATACATTGTTTGAATTCGAAGATCCGAGATCTCTGTCGCCGCTTCTATACCAGCTGATTCGTGAGCGTGAGCGATAAAAAGCTACTCAACAGGTCGCTGCAGTTGACCGCCTCCGTAGCCTACGGTCGCTCCGGCGGCAACTGAGCTTCGGCGTTATCTAACTCACCAGTTTGGCCCGGCGACGGGGGTTCGACACAATGCACACACAGGCGGGGCGTCTTTATCGCCCGCCCAGCTGAATGATGAGCACAGGGGAGAGGGAGCTTGCCTCTAGCATGGAATGATATCCGCGACCGGGCGACAGCCTTCGCGCACGAGTGGGCGAATGCGAGCAGCGAGCGCGCCGAAGCCCAGACTTTCTGGAACGACTTTTTCGACGTGTTCGGCGTTAAACGTCGTCAGGTCGCAACGTTTGAAAAGCATGTCGAGAAATTCGGTGATGCCGGCGGCTATATCGACTGCTTCTGGCCTGGAACGCTCATTGCCGAGCACAAATCCCGGGGCAAGAATCTGGATTCCGCCTTCACCCAGGCCATTGACTACACCACTTACCTCAAGCCACGAGATCTACCGCAGTACATCGTGGTGTCGGACTTCGCCCGCATCCGCCTGCACGATCTCGTCAACGATACCGAAGCCGAGTTCGAGCTCGCCGAGCTGCCGAAACAGATCAAGCGGTTCAGCTTCATCGCAGGCTATAAGCCCCAGGTGCTTCGCCCAGAAGATCCGGTCAACATCGAGGCGGCCGAGCGCATGGGCCGCTTGCACGATCGGCTCAAGGAGACCGGCTATCAGGGGCACGAGCTCGAAATGCTGCTCGTGCGCCTGCTGTTCTGCCTGTTCGCCGAAGACACCGGTATCTTCCAACCTGCCCAGTCATTCCGACTGTGGTTGGAGGATCGCACGGCCGAAGATGGATCGGACTTGGGTGGCAAGCTCGCGCATGCGTTTCAGGTGCTCAACACCCCTCACGATCGACGCCAGGCCAACCTCGACGAACAGCTCGCCGAATTTCCCTATGTGAATGGCGATCTTTTTGCTGAGCGTCTGCCTATCTCGGCGTTCGACCGCCAAATGCGCGACGCGTTGCTCGACGCCTGCAGCCTCGACTGGAGCCAAATCAGCCCGGCTGTATTCGGCGCCATGTTCCAGTCGATCATGGATGACGAAGCGCGGCGCGACCTCGGCGCGCACTACACCAGCGAGCAGAACATCGAGAAGCTTATCAAGCCGTTGTTTTTCGATGAACTACGCGCCGAGTTCGAGCGGATCAGACACAACAAACACAAACTAGCCGACTTCCATCGTAAGCTGCGTACCCTCAAATTCCTCGATCCGGCATGTGGCTGCGGCAATTTCCTCGTCGTGACCTATCATGCGCTTCGCGAACTCGAACTCGATGTCCTGCGCGCCTCTGCATCCGGTTCCGGACAGCTTTCGCTGGACGTTGAAGACTTCATTAAGGTCGACGTGGATCAGTTCTACGGCATCGAGATCGAGGAATTTCCCGCGCGCATCGCCGAGGTTGCGCTCTGGCTGACCGATCACCAGATGAACGTTAAGGTCGGCGAAGAATTCGGCATGTACTTCGCCCGCATCCCGTTGCAGGCGACACCCCATATCCACAACGCCAATGCATTGCGTCTGGACTGGGAGGATGTGGTACCCAAGAACGAGCTGAGCTACATCATCGGCAACCCGCCCTTCTCCGGCGCCATGGTAATGACCGACTCGGCACGCTCCGATATGGCGAAGACCTTTTCCGACCTCAAAGGCGCCGGGGTGCTCGACTTCGTGGCCTGCTGGTACTGGCGCGCCGCCAAGTATGTCGAGGGCACCAGCATCGACGTGGGCTTTGTATCGACCAACTCGATTACGCAGGGCGAGCAAGTAGGTCTACTCTGGCGTCCAATGGTCCAAGGCTTCGGCATGTCAATACGTTTTGCCCACCGAACGTTTCGGTGGTCCAACGAAGCCCGCCGCGCGGCAGCCGTACATTGCGTGATCATCGGGTTCGGTCTGGATACGATCAGGCCGCGCATTCTCTACGACTACCAGACAGTCGACAGTGCACCCGATGCGATGACGGTGGACAACATCAACCCATACTTGGTCGGCGCACCGACCGTATTTCTCCCGAATCGATCAACCCCTTTGTGCGATGTACCCAAGCTGCGATTCGGCAATATGCCTCGCGACGGCGGGAACCTGCTGCTTGGCGAGGATGAGCGTAACGAGCTGATCGAAAATGAGCCGGCGATCGCCCCGTATGTGCTGCCCTTCATAAGCGCCCGCCAGTTCCTGAACAACCAGAAACGCTATTGCCTCTGGCTGGTGGAATGCCCGCCAAAAGTTCTCGCCGCCTGTCCGCACACGCGTAAACGCATCGCGGCCGTCAAAGCGTTTCGAGAAGCTAGCAAGGCCGCCAGCACCCGTCGATTCGCGCAGACACCGTCCGTCTTTTGCCAGATCGCCCAACCCGACAGCGATTACATCCTCGTGCCGCGGCATTCGTCGGAACGTCGACTCTATGTGCCGTTCGGTTTCTTCTCGCGCTACGAGATCGTGGCCGATAGCTGTAATGCGATCCCGGCTGCCAGCCTGTTTCACTTCGGCGTCATCACGTCGGCCATGCACATGGCCTGGATGCGCTATACCTGTGGGCGGTTGAAAAGCGACTTTCGGTATTCCAAAGACATCGTCTACAACAACTTCCCCTGGCCGCAATCGATCTCAGCAAGGCGTTACGGCGCGGTTGACGCGGCGGCGCAGGGAGTCCTCGATGCGCGGGCCCAGTATCCGGAGACTGCGCTGGCGGCTCTCTACGACCCACTGACCATGCCGCCGGCGCTGTTTGAGGCGCACCAATCCCTTGATCGCGTGGTGGATGCGGCCTATTCCCGGAAGAAATTTTCGGGCGATGCCGATCGCGCGGCTTTCCTGTTCGAGGAATACGCCAAGCTCACCGACCCCGCTGAATCGGGCTGAACGGAAGACGCAGGCATCATGCTGGCGGCCGCCTGCGCCGACTGAACGGTGGAGTCCATTCGACTATGGCCCAAGGACGCGTCTCGACCCGGGCTGTGTGAAAACTCTGATTATTGGCATTTCCAACGGGTCGTCTACCCCTGCCCAGTAGCCGATCGTGGCGTCAACGGGCGTACAGAGCGTCGGTTTTCAGCCGGCCCACAACCGCCGTGAGTTTTCACACAGCCTGGGCCCAAAGCGGACATCTTGAGGTTTGAACACGGGCTCGTATGCTCTTGGCTCATCTATTACTGATGCTGATGTAGCATCGATAGTGCGTCGTCGAACTAGAGAACAAGATGCCGGACTCAGCCCGCATTTATAAACTGAAAATCACGCGATTTCGCGGGATCGAAACGCTCGAATGGACCCCGGCACCGGGGATGAATGTCTTGATTGGAGGTGGTGACGCGGGAAAGACCACTATTCTCGATGCTCTCCAACTACTGTTACATCCTTCCAATCATGTCTCGGTGTCTGAATCCGATTACTGGCAGCGGCAGCATGACGATGAATTCGCCATTGAGGCGATCATCTCGCTGCCGGACTCTACCGAGATCGGTCACCAGCGAAAATTTGCCTGGCCCTGGCGGTGGAACGGCCATGAGGCGGTCATTCCATCTGCCGATGACGATGGCGCTGCAAATAGTGAGCCCGTATACCGCATTCGTGCGATCGGAACCGCCGATCTCGAGATGAGTTGGGAGATCGTCCAACCTAATGAGGAAACGGATTCATTATCAGCGGCTGTGCGTCGCAGAATTGGTATCGTACGCCTGACAAACGACACGCGTAACGATCGAGATCTGCGACTCGTCTATGGCTCGGCACTGGATCGGCTGGTTGCCGATCCGGCGCTAAGAGGTCGAGTCGGTCGTCGTCTTTCGGAGATTGACCTACGCGATGAAATAGGAGATGAATCGACCGCGGCATTGGCCGCACTGGATCAGACCCTCGCGGATGAACACTTGCCCCACAACTTAGCCTTGGGACTGACATCGAGCCAAGGGCTTTCAGTGGGCGCCCTCACAGGATTGCTTGCAACTCATACCGACGGAACCCTATTGCCACTTGCGAGTTGGGGATCAGGCACGCGCCGTATGGCTACGCTCCAGATCGCAAAAGCAACCGAAGCTGAGACGCGAATAACGGTTATCGACGAGATCGAGCGCGGGCTGGAACCCTATCGCTTGCGAAATCTAACGCGTTCGCTGCTGAATGATGGCGCACAAGGTTTCGTCACTACGCATAGCGCGGTCACTATCACCGCAATGACGGGCGCTCATCTCTGGTATCTCGATTCAGGCGGCCAAATAGGTGAGATCGACGGTGCTGAGATCGCACGGCAACAGCAGCGTGACCCCGAGACCTTTCTCGCCAAACTCACCGTGATCTGCGAGGGAGTTACGGAGATAGGATTCCTCTCAGTACTTCTTGAACGCGCAATCGCGGGAGACTACCGCGATTACGGCATTCATCTGGCTGATGGGCATGGCAACTCTTCCACGTTAGCGCTACTCAAGTCTCTAAGCAGCGCAGGCCTGAGGTTCGGAGGGTTTGCGGACGACGAGGGGTATGCCCAGGGGCAATGGGCTGACCTAAAGGCGAACATGGGCGAACAGCTTTTCCGGTGGCCACACGGCTGTACTGAAGAAGCCGTGATCGCAACCATCGGCGACGAGCAGCTACATAGCCTTCTATGTGACGAAGACGGTGATTTCATCGGTGATCGGATGCGAACGCTTGCGACTCGAATCGGCTCTGAAAGCAAAGCGATTGACGATATTGAAACGAGTTGCGCGCGCAGCGACCTTAAACTTCGTCAGCTCATTGTTGAGGCTGCGACCGGTACGGTGCGAGAAACTGCCGATCGGTCTGAGCGAAAGGAGTGGAAAGCTCATGCAAAGCACTGGTTCAAATCCGAGCTAGGCGGCCGTGAGCTTGCGTGCCACATGTTTGAATTTGGAGTCTGGCCTGCGCTACGAGACATTTTGCTGCCACACATTAATGCCATTCGCGTAGCCGTTGATCTGCCGACGATTGACGACATCAATTATGGATGACGACGAAATTGCTGCGCTGCTGGACTCGCGAGAGCGTCTAGTGACCGTATGTGCGCCGGCCGGGTGCGGCAAGACATACCAAGGTGCCCACTACGCTGCTCGGGCGCTGGCTCACTTGGATCGCGGGCGGGTATTAATCCTTACACATACCCACGCCGCCTGCGGCGTTTTCGCAGCGGCGACGCATAATGCGGGCGAGCGCGTTGAGATCAAAACGCTCGATGCGTTCATCGTTGAAATCGCCCGCATCTACCATCGGTCACTCGACTTGCCGTCTGATCCAGCCGCTTGGGCCCAAAGCCACCAAGGCGACTTCGCAGTCATCGCCGAGCGTGTGGCTGGCTTATTAATAAGCCAGCCTATGGTCGCGAACGCACTGGCGCAACGCTACCCAATCGTTATTGGTGACGAACACCAGGATTCAAGTACGGCACAGCACCAGTTGATGATGTCGTTGCACGGCGCCGGTGCCGTAATGAGGCTGTTTGGCGATCGAATGCAGACTCTTTATGGCAATAGAACTGCTGCAGAGCGCACGGCTGACCAAGTCCGTTGGAACGAACTGGACGACAAGGGAGCGATCAGCACGTTGAGTACTCCTCATCGGTGGCGCGACGGTTCAATCAATCTTGGGCAATGGATACTACGAGCACGTGAAGCGCTCGAAAATGATGAAGCGGTTGATCTTCGTGAGCCCTTGCCCGAGGGTTTAGAAGTAATTCGAGTCGCAAATAATGCCCAACGGCACAATGACTTCCGGCTCGATCCCGATGACCGGAGACCCATCGACGCAAAAGTGAACCGGCTAGCAAGCATACTGGTGCTCAGCCGGAATAACGATACGGTCAAGTCGCTACGGGTTTTCTGGAATCGGCGTTATCCAATCTGGGAGGGTCACACGCGCTACGCCCTGACTGACCTTTTGTTTGCGCTCGAGCATGATCGCGGCAACGCTGTGGCGCTCGCCAATGCCACGGTTACCTTTTTACAAAGAACGTGCAAAGGATTCGCGAATGGGAGCCACGGGGATCGTTTCGCGCAAGAGGTCCGCGAAGAATGCGTATCGAACGCCCGAGGCAAGCCAGCGCTGCTTCAAACTATGGCTCAAGAGTTGATCGATCGTCCCGACCACATCGGCGTCTCTCGATGCTTGCAGCTATTAGATTCGTTCATGTCCGACAGCCTCGGTGGGTTCACGGACATCAAAATCGACTATCGCCGCGAGTTTCGAGATGCAATCACGCTCGGCGACTTCCCTGATCCATTGAGCGCGCTACGCGAGATAAACCGGCGCCATGCCTTCAGCCGCCCAATGCCGCCGGATAAAGCGCTTAGCACGATCCATAAGGCTAAGGGCATGGAATGCGATCACGCGATTATCATGCCGTGCGATCGTCGCACCTTCAGCGATTCCGTAAAATCTCGATGCTTATTGTACGTCGCGTTGAGTCGCGCCAAACAAACACTCACGTTAGTAGTGCCGCACGACGAGCCCAGCCCGCTGCTTTTGTTGGACTGACGCAAACGGCTATGTTCCGCGATGAATTTCAAGGATTTATCGCGCGTGCGATTGAACTCTCTTCTGGGTGGTATGCGCTCTTAAATTCCGACGGCTAAATGACTGCTTTTGGCCCAGGCTGTGTGAAAACGCGTG
>NZ_APNL01000035.1:0-7260 GCF_040361435.1 Salinisphaera sp. C84B14
AACAACCTACTGAAAGATCACATCTAGATACCATTTGGCGTGACGCAAGCGCTGCGCGGGTACGCCCGCGGCGCGTTGTATAACGGCTGTATGGGCAGCGGCGTGACGAGGGCGTACACTTGCGCGCCTTCGAATCGACGAGCAGCCCAAGGCGAGGCGTCATGCCAACGCTGGATTACATCGTAGCGCCGGTCGCAGCCACCGCCCATCGGTTCCGGGTCGTGCTGCACACCGAGGTCGAGGCCGGCGCGCCGGTCGAACTGGCCCTGCCGAGCTGGATTCCCGGCAGCTATGTCATTCGCGACTTCGCCCGGCACCTGCTTTCGATTGCCGCCGAAAGCGATGGCGAGGCCCTCGCCGTGACCGCGATGGATCGACAGCGCTGGCGCTGCAGGCCGACCGGCAACACGCTGACCGTAGTCTGCGAGTTCTATGCCCGCGACGAATCGGTACGCGCGGCGTTTCTCGACGATACGCGGGCGTTCTTCAACTTCACCTCGCTGGCGCTGCGTCCGGTCGGGCGCGAGCAGGACCCGTGTCGCGTCACCCTCGAAGCCCCGACGGGCATCGATAACTGGCAAGTGGTCACCACCTTGCCCGCCCAGGCCACCGACAGCCGCGGTTTCGGCGTCTATGCCGCCGACAACTACTGGGCACTGATCGACCAGCCGGTGGCCATGGGCGCGGCGGTGGAATACGTGCGTTTCGAGGTGCGTGGCGTGCCCCATGCCTTCGTGCTGCTGGGCAGCCACGATGCCGACACCCAGCGCCTGGCAGCCGATCTGGCGGCGGCCTGCGAGGCTCAGGCCGCCGTGTTCGACGAGCTGCCGGCCCGCGAATATCTGTTCTTTGCCCAGGTCACGCCCAGCGGTTTCGGCGGCCTGGAGCATCGCGAATCCAGCGTGCTGCAGGTGGCACGCGATGCGCTGCCGGCCCGTATTGCGCCCGACAACGGCGAGGCCACCCGCAGCAGCGCCTACGAAACCCTGCTCGGGCTGTGCAGCCACGAATATTTTCATCTGTGGAACGTCAAACGCATTCGTCCGGCCGCGGTGGCGACAAGCGACCTGCAGTCCGAAGCCTATTTTCGGGATCTGTGGGCCTATGAAGGCGTTACGTCCTACTATGACGACCTGGGGCTGGTCCGTGCCGGCCTGATATCCGAGCAGGGCTATCTCGACCGCCTGGCGACGCTGGCCACGCGCATCGATCGTACGCCGGGCCGCCATCGCCAGAGCCTGGCCCAGTCGAGCTTCGATGCCTGGCTGAAGTTCTATCGCCCCGACGAGAACACGCCGAACGCGGTGATCAGCTACTACGGCAAGGGCGCCCAGTTCGCGCTGGGCCTGGATCTCAAGCTGCGGGTGGAAACCGAGGGCGCGCTCTCGCTCGATAAGGTCATGCGCGAGCTCTGGCAGCGCAACGGCCGCCGCGACGAGCCGGTGCCCGAACACGGTCTGGCCCAACTCGCCGCCGAGCTGTCGGGGCTGGATCTGTCCGAGTTTGTCGAAGCGCATCTCGAAACCACGATCGATGCGCCCTGGGCCGACTGGCTGCGCTATTTCGGTATCGAGGCGATATGCGCGCCTGCTAGCGACGATGCCGCCGTCGTGCACGGCCGGCTGGGCCTGCGCGCGTCCAGCGACGCCCAGCCCCGGGTCGCACACGTATTCGACGACGGCCCGGCCCAGGCGGCCGGCATCTCGCCCCAGGATCGTCTGGTGGCACTCGACGGTATCGAAATCGTGGGTACGACGCTGGCCACGCGTCTGCGCCGTTATCCCGGCGGCGCGGTCGTGCGGCTGCACCTGCTGCGCGGCGACGAACTGCTGCAGCGCGACGTCACGCTGGCCGCGGCCGCGGCGGGCGAATGGACGCTGCGTATCGACAGCGATGCCGACGCCGCCGCCCAGGCGCGGCGCGCGAACTGGTTGTGTCGTGCCAACGCCCCGGCCTGAATACTGGATCGGCCGCGACGAGGCCGCCACCCTCTGCGATCTGTTCGCCGCGCGCGTGGCCCGCACGCCGGATGCGTTGGCGTATCGGTTCTACAGCCCGCGCCGGCATGAATGGATCAGCCTGAGCTGGGCTCAGGTGGCGGCCCGGGTACAGCGCTGGCAGGCCGTACTCGCCGAGGCCGGCGTGCAACCGGGCGATCGAGTCGCGATCATGCTGCGCAACAGTCCGGAGTGGCTGTGCGTGGATCAGGCGGCCATGGCGCTGGGTGCGGTGACGGTGGGGCTGTTCTGTGCCGATACGCCGGCCAGCAACGCGCATCTGATCGAAGACAGCGGCGCGCGCGTGCTGGTGGCGGTCAAGACGCGCTGGGTCGAGCGTATTCTCGAGGTTGATAGCTGCCCGCAGCTGGAAACGGCGCTGGTCTTCAACGGCGAGGTCGGTGAGGCCGGGCGTATTCGTGGCGCCGAAGCGGCGTTGGCGCATGCCGCCGAAGATCACCGTGCCGGCATAGCGGTGGAGTCGGATGCCCTGGCCAGCCTCGTCTACACGTCCGGGGCCACCGGGCGTGCACGCGGCGCGATGCTGACCCACGCCAACCTGCTGTTCAATGCCCAGGCCTGTGCCGATGCGTTGCCCCAGGTCGACGATGAGCACGCGCTGTCCTATGTGCCGCTGCCGCATTCCTATGAGCGGGTGGTCAATGCCTATCGAGCGATGATCACCGGCGGGGTAATCACCTTCTGTCGGCATCCGCGCTTTCTGGGGCTGACCCTGGCACGCGCGCCGATCACCACCCTGATCGGCGTGCCGCGTGTATTCGAGCGTTTCTATATCGAACTCAATCGCTGGCTGTCGCGTCGGCCGCGTTTCGTGCGTCGGCTGGTGGCATTCACCATCAGCGTGGGCGAATCGGTGTTCGAGCGCGAGCAGGGGCGCAGCCGCCGGCGCGCGCGTCATCTGCTGTGGCCATTTCTGCGTTACTTCGTCGCCCGACGCTGCCTGCGCCTGTTCGGCGCGGATATGCAGTACGCCGTGTCCGGCGCGGCCGCGCTGCCGTACCCGGTCGCGCGTACGCTGGTGGGGCTGGGCGTGCCCGTGCTGCAAGGCTATGGCCTGACCGAGGCCGGCCCGGTGGTCAGCGTGAACCGGCTGCACGACAACGCCATCGACAGCGTCGGCATCGTGCTCGACGGGGTGGAAACCAAGGTCGGCCCCGACAACGAGCTGCTGGTGCGCGGGGCCGGCGTGATGCGCGGCTACTGGCAGGACGAGGCCGCCACGCGGCGCACGATTTCGGCCGGCGGCTGGCTGCATACCGGCGACAAGGTCAGCCGCCTGGACAAGAATCGACTGTATCTAACCGGGCGCATGAAAGAGGTCATCGTCATGACCACCGGCGAGAAGGCTTCGCCCGAGCCGCTGGAAGAAACGCTGCGCCTGGACGAACTGGTGGAACGCGCGGTGGTGGTTGGCGAGGCGCGACCGGTGCTGGCCGCGATCGTAAGCTGTCCGGCTGATACGCTGGTTCCGGTCATGCAACGGCTGGGGCTCGACCCGAATACGCCGGCCAGCCTGACCAGCGCGCGTCTGGAGAATTTCTTCATCGCGCGCTTCAGCCAGCTGCTGGCCGGTTATCCGGCCCATGCCCAGGTCCGGCGCGTGGCGATCACCACCGATCGCTGGAGCCAGGGCAACGATCTGGTCACCGCCACCGACAAGACCCGGCGTCGGCGCGTGGCGCGCTGCTATGCTCGCGATATCGCGCGTCTGTACGGCCGGCGTGCGCCGGGTGAGAAGGCGGACGTGTCGCAGAACACGAATCTGGGGTAGCGATGAATTTCAGTACTGTATTGATAGCTGCAGTGGCGCTGCTGCTGGCGTATCTGATCGGCTCCTTGTCGGGCAGCCTGTTGCTGGCCCGTGCCTTCGGGCGCGCCGACCCGCGTACCAGCGGCAGCGGCAACGCGGGCGCCACCAATGCCCTGCGTACCGGCGGTCGCGGCTACGGCGCCGCGGTGCTGGTATTCGATCTGGTCAAAGGCGTGATCGCAGCGCTGGCGGTGCCGGCGATCTGTGGCGTGGGGTTTGCCATGGCACTGGCCTGCGGCGCGGCCGCGGTGATTGGGCATGTCTATCCCGTGTTCTTCGGTTTTCGCGGCGGCAAGGGCGCGGCCACGCTCATCGGCGTGCTGATCGCACTGCTGCCCGGCGCCTTGCTGCTGGGCGTGGCCGTCTGGGTTGCCACGCTGGTGGCCAGCGGCTATGTGGGCCTGGCCACGCTGCTGGGCATGGTTGGCGTGGCCCTGGCGACGCTGTTCGCGCCCAGCGCGGGCCTGGCGGCCAAGGTGTTCGTTATCGCCATGACGGTGCTCATTTTCTATACCCACCGCGAGAACATCCAGCGCCTGCGCCAGGGACGGGAAAACCGCTTCGAGCGGGTGATGTGGCGCCGGCGTTGAGCGCCGTGTCGCTGGTCGGTCTGCTCGCCGACGGCGCCTGGCATCGCGGCCCGGCGCTGGCCGAGGCGCTGGGCGTATCGCGGGCCGCGATCTCGGGCCGGGTCGCCGAGCTGCGCGAGCTGGGGCTGGTGGTGCATTCGGTACAGGGCCGCGGCTACCGATTGGCCGAACCGATCGAGTTGCTCGACGAAAACCGGATCCGCAGCGAACTCGGCGGCCAGGGCAAAGCCCTGGATGCGCTGTATGTTCACGAGCGTATCGATTCCACCAACGCCGAGCTGGCCCGGCGCGGCGGACCGGGCATGCAGGCCTGTCTGGCGGAATACCAGTCCGCCGGGCGCGGGCGTGCGCGGCGACCCTGGACCTCGCCGTTCGGCGCCAATCTCTACGTATCGCTGGCCGCCGATGTGGCTGCCACGCGGGCCCCGCTGGGGGCGCTGAGCCTGGCCGTGGGGGTGTGCGTGATCGAAGCGCTGCGTGATCTGGGCGCAACCGATCTCGCCTTGAAGTGGCCCAACGATATCTGGGCCGGCGGCGACAAGCTTGGCGGCATTCTCATCGAGCATCGCGGCGAGCTGGGCGCTGGCGCGCGCCTGGTCGTGGGCCTGGGCCTGAACGTGGCAATGGATCGCGTCCAGGCCGAGGCGATCGATCAGCCCTGGACCCGGCTGCTTGACCACCTGCCGGCGCTGCCCTCGCGCAACCGGCTGGCCGCGGCGGTGCTGGCTGCGCTGATGCGCGCGGTCGAAGGCTTCGAACAACATGGTTTCGAACATTTTCGTGCTCGCTGGCAGGCATTCGACGCGGTCCGCGACAAGCCGGTGCGGGTTATCGAAAGCCAGGGCGAGCGCGTGGGCATCGCCCGCGGCATCGCGGCCGATGGCGCGCTCCGGGTTGAGTTCGAAGCCGGCGAGCAGTCGGTCTATTCGGGCGATGTGAGCCTGCGGCTGGCGCCATGAGGCTGCTCGTGGATATCGGCAACACGCGCTGCAAGTGGGCGCTGGCGCGTGAGACTGCGCTGCTCGAAACGGGCGCGGTCTCGCGCGCGGACCCGGGAGACTGGATTGCGGCCTTGCCGCAGGCCCAGGTCGAGTCCATTCATGTATCCAGCGTCGCTCAGCCCGAGGCGTTGGCACGGCTGCGTGCGTTCGCGGTCGACCTCGGGGTCGATCTGAGCGTGGCCGAGAGCAGGGCGCGTTTCGCCGAGCTGACCAATGCCTACCACGACCCCGAACGCCTGGGCGTGGACCGCTGGATGGCCTGTATCGCCGCCTGGGCAGACGCCCCGGGGTCCGTGCTCGTCGCCGATGCCGGAACCGCGCTCACGCTGGATTTTGTCGATGCGCGCGGCGCGCACCGGGGCGGGTTGATCACCCCCGGGGTGGCGACCATGCGCGCTGCGCTACGGCGCCAGACTCAGCTTCGCCCGTCGCGGGAAAACGCCGCCCCGGTATGGCTGGCCCGCGATACCGACAGCGCCATCGCGGCCGGCACGCTGCGTAGCGCCATCAGCCTGCTGGATAACGCCGTTGCCGAGCTGGGGCCGGACCGTCTGTTGCTGACCGGCGGGGGTGCCGCGGAGCTGGCCACGCATCTGTCCGCGGCTTGGGTGCTGCGCCCTCACCTCGTGCTCGAAGGTCTGGCCATTCATGCGCGGGGTTTGCCGCCCACGGGCTAGCCAGCCGGTGTTGTACACGGCAGAATGACGCTCGGCGCGGTCGTCTGATCCGCGCCTTTCGCCCCAAGCCGGCGTAGCTCAGTTGGCAGAGCAGCTGTTTTGTAAACAGCAGGTCATCGGTTCGAACCCGGTCGCCGGCTCCATCTATTGCAGGCGCCTCGCGCGGCGCAGAATCCGTTGCCCGGGCTGCGGTTTGCCTTTCGCGGCCCGGTGCGTGCATGAGAGTTGAAAACGATCGCCCGTAAGCGGTTGACAAGCGTGGCTCGATTGCGAACAATGCGCGGCTCGTTTGTGGAGGGATACCCAAGCGGTCAAAGGGAACAGACTGTAAATCTGTCGGCTCAGCCTTCGGAGGTTCGAATCCTCCTCCCTCCACCACTTGAACAATAGAGGTAAGCAGCAACAACTGGTGGTCGCGGCAAGCGCAAAGCCGGACCGAGGAGGGTTCGAACCGTTAGAGGTTCGACGAGGGCGCGAAGCGACCGAGTAACCTTTCTTTTTGACCAGTTGGACAATTTGGAAGGCAGGCTACGGTCTGTTTTCAAGTCTGAATCGCCAGGCTGGCTAGCGCCCTTGCAGGCAGCGCCGGAATTGGCGACAGTCGGGTGGTTGGCAGCGCGGGCGTAGTTCAATGGTAGAACCTCAGCCTTCCAAGCTGATGATGCCGGTTCGATCCCGGTCGCCCGCTCCAGATTTTGCTGCTTCGGCAGCATTGACAGTTAAGGCCCATGTAGCTCAGCGGTAGAGCACTTCCTTGGTAAGGAAGAGGTCACCGGTTCAAGTCCGGTCATGGGCTCCAGTATTGCCGGCGATGCAATGGCGTGGTCGGCGCGCGATGCGTTTTGCGTCGCGGCTACGGCGAGTTGAACTCACGGCAACAACGACGAAAGGCGAGTAATGTCCAAATCAAAATTCGAGCGTAACAAGCCGCACGTAAACGTCGGCACGATTGGTCACGTGGACCATGGCAAGACCACGTTGACGGCGGCGCTGACGGTGGTGTCGAACCGTTTGTTCGGCTCCGAGCTATCGGCGTTTGACATGATCGACAAGGCGCCGGAAGAGAAGGCGCGTGGCATCACGATCTCGACCTCGCACGTCGAATACGAATCGGAAGCGCGCCACTACGCGCACGTTGACTGCCCGGGTCACGCCGACTACGTC
>NZ_APNL01000036.1:0-6589 GCF_040361435.1 Salinisphaera sp. C84B14
AAACCCCTGCTTTGCAGCTAATAAGTAATACATTGCGGCGCGCTCACGTCGATTGTCGTGAGCTGCTCTACCTTTGCGATAGAGTTCTGCGAGACTGAATTGCGCAGGAAGAATTCCTTGATCGGTCGCTTTTTGCAACCATTGCATTGCAGCCTCCGAGCTTTCCCCAAGACTAGGGCTTTGACGCAACAAAAGGTACAAATTGTATTGGGCAGCCGCGTGACCTTGCTCAGCTGCCTTTCGCAGCCAGTGATACGCCGCGGCGTCATCTTGCGCCACGCCTTCTCCCAAGGCCAATGCGCCGCCTATGGAATTTTGGGCGTTAGAGTCGCCACGCTCGGCGCGCTGCAGAGTCGACTCAAAACGCTCTCGGATCACTTCGCTTTTAGCAGTAATTTCGACCGCGAGAGCGTTGCTATGGTCCAGAGTAAGTAAGCTAGCGAATATGGCAATAACAAACCGAACCATTCCAGACCTCTTTCCCATGGTTACCACCGTTAAAGCTGCGCAATCTAGTAGCGTGCTGCAGCGTCCGCGGAATACGAGCTAGCTTCTTGGTGGGTTTCCGGCTGCAATGTGCTGTGTCCGACACCAAAATCTCGCTGCAGCAGTTCTTGCAGCTTGGGGAGGACCTCTTCCCAGAATCCGATCTGGTCGAGCTTTATTTGCGCCGATAACGCATGTCGGCTCGATGAGAGAGACCAAACGTGCACGTGGTGCGCCTCGACGACACCGTCGACCTCAGCTATAGCCCGCTTTAGCTTATCGATATCAATGTGACTCGGCGTGCCTTCCATTAGTACGCGCAGCACATCTCGCAGAACATTCACGCTTGCGAAACCAATCAACAGACTAATGAAGAGTGATAACAGCGGATCGATCGGCAGCCACCCAGTGAGATAAATGACCAGCCCGGCAAGAAGGGCCGCGACAGATCCCGCCAAATCACCCATCACATGCAACAGTGCGGCCCGCACGTTCATGTTTTTTTCGCCCCGCACCAGAATCCACGCAACGGCAACATTTACGAGTAAGCCGATGAAAGCGACGATCATAACGGTCGTTCCGCCAACTTCCTGTGGATTTGCAAGTCGTTCGAAAGCGGCAAAAACAATCCACACCACAATACCCAGCATGAACAGAACGTTGACCAACGCGCCTATAACTTCGGCGCGCGCAAATCCATACGTATGCGTTCTCGATGCGCGACGCTGACTTAGCCATGCCGCAAAAGCGCCGATTCCGAGAGATAAGGAGTCGGTGATCATATGTCCCGCATCGGCAATCAGGGCCAGTGAGTTGGCCCAAAGGCCACCAGCCACCTCGACGCCAGCGTATGCACTCGTAAATACCAGCGATACGATCAGCAGTTTGGTGCTACCGCTATGGCTATGCCCGCTATGGTCATGTTCACTCATTTGAGCTCCCCGATTCCGGCGATATTTGCACTGCGGCCTCGTTGCGATGACCGTCGCTAATTCGAATGGCGTCCCGTAGGTCCGATATGAATACCTTCCCGTCGCCTGGATGGCCGTCGCCGGTGCGTCCGCTGGCCACGATTGCGTCAACCACTGTCCTAGCAAGTGATTCCGGCACATCGACTTCGAGCTTGGCCATTTTGACCCGCTCTAACCCGCCGTCCTGGACGTGGCCATATTCACGCAGATGCACCACCGCGATTCCGGGTATATCGTCAATATCAGCCAGCGCCGAAATCACCTGTTCGAGCATGACTTCACGTACGTAAGCCTTGATTTCCTTCATCGTCTGTCTCCTTTTGGTAACTTTAGTTCACAGAGGTCAGCCGTCGTCGCGAATAGTGACCGTAATTGCTCTGTCATTCGGTCATCACGTTCCAGCTCACGCGACGTCTTCGCTCTGCGCTACCCAATTTTCATCATTCTTGTGTAAAACCAACCAAAGTAATCCCAGCCCCGCCAATGCGGCGATTAAGGAGCCAGCCAAAATGCCAACGCGTGCGGCCGATACGATCGCCGGATCTGTAAACGCAAGGCTGGTCAAGAATAAAGCGATAGTGAAACCAACGCCGGCGAGAAGCCCCAGACCGGTCAGAGCTGACCAAGAGAGACCATCCGGGAGTTTTGTTCGGGACAAGAGGGCCGCCAGACGTACGGCCGTTACAATGCCAAGAGGCTTGCCAACCACCAGACCGACACCGCTCCCGACTAGAACCCAAAGGCTGGCATTATCAGCGAGACTAATTTCGCTCAGATCAACCCCTGCATTGGCGAGCGCGAACGCCGGCATGATCAGGAATAACACCCACGGCTCTAGGCGATGTTGCAGGATATTCAGCGGCGATAATGCGCCTCGCCTAACGCGTTCCAGTTCTTCTAGGAGCCGACGTTTTGAGGACGAGGCTTCGCGCAATAGGTGTGGAATGCGTTCAGCGGCCTGTTCATTGTATGAATGCGTATGGCGTGGCGCGGAAAGCGGCGTCAAGAACCCGAGTAAGACGCCCGCAACGGTCGGATGAACGCCGGATTTCTCCATCGCCAGCCAGATGGCAGCGCCAACCAACCAATAAACTAAAAATGCGTGGACCCCGGCACGGCGCATCGCGTAAACGAGAGCTAGCCCGAAAGCTACCACGAGCAATGGAATAATGGTGATCTTCGCCGAATAGAACAGGGCTATCACGGCAACCGTGCCGACGTCATCGATAACCGCAAGTGCCAGTAGGAATGCCCGCCAGCTCGGGGGCACCCGTTTGCCTAGTAGGGTGAGAAGCGCAATAGCAAAGGCGACATCTGTCGCCATTGGTACGGCCCATCCCCCGGGATCCCCCGCCGGTAGGTTAAGAATCAGAAAAACTGCGACTGGCGCTAGCATGCCGCCTAGCGCTGCTACCACTGGCAGGACCGCTTTGTCTCGGGTGGACAGCGCACCGCGAAGAAATTCGTACTTTACCTCGAGACTGACGTGAAAGAAGAACAGCGCCATCAATGCATCATCAATCCATTCGTGGAGCGAAAGTGACAGCTCTACATCGCCCAGACGAAGAGAAAGCTCGGTGTTCCAAAAGTCTGCGTAGCCTGGTAATAACGATCCCGCAGAGTTGGCCCATAGCAGCGCGAGCGCAGTAGCAATAACCAAAACAATGCCGCTGGATGGCCCATACGCCGCGAAGCGGCGTATGGGCCGTAACAGCCGCTCGGCCAAGGGATGCTGATCTGAAGTTACATCAGACATGGGTGGCCTCTCCTAACAAACCTACCGACCTGTCAAGGCGATGGCGCGACATGCAGCAAAAATGTCCTGCCCGGGCCGGTAGACCTGTGTCTGTACCGCGAACAGACCTAGAACCGTGTCGAACAAATTATCCTGGCTATACTCGTCGTCACTCATCTGCCTCATGCACTTGCGCTCGAGTCCCCGCCCCTTCCTAAAATCAGACGAGGTCCAAACCATCAGCGGCACATGGGTTTGTTCATGCGGCGCTATTAAGTACGGTAGGCCGTGAAGGTAAATGCCGCTCTCGCCAAGCGACTCGCCATGGTCGGACATATAAATCATCGCGCTCGCATAGCGATCGGAGTTCCTTTTTAGAAACTTCACAACCCTAGAGAGCACGAAGTCGGTATATAAAATGGCGTTGTCGTAGGCGTTTATCAGCTCTTGGCGGCTACAATCCTGCGGGCGATTGCTACGGCATTCAGGCTGGAATTTGCGAAACTCAGGCGGGTACCGTTTGTAGTATTCAGGCCCGTGGTTGCCCTGTTGATGAAGCACAATGAAAGTGTCTCTCGAGGGCTCGTTTAGCGATTCATCCAGCCGATACAATAAAATTTCGTCAAAACAGCCATCTTCATTGCAATAATTAGGCACGTCCATCTGAGCTGTGTTTTGTGTTTTTACCCTGGCGCAAACGCCCTTGCAGCCGGAGTTGTTTTCACGCCATAGCACACGTACCCCGGCGTGTTTCAGGACATCTAATAAATTCTCGCTGTTATCCGACACGAACTCGTCATAACTGCTGCGGTTTTGGCGCGAGAACATACAGGGCAGAGACACTGCAGTAGCAGTGCCGCAGGAATATACGCTGTCAAACTTGACAATCTCTTCTTGGGCCATGAGCGGCATGGTCCTCCGCTCATAACCTTCCAAGGTAGCGTTATGAGCACGCACCGTTTCCCCTAGAACGAAAACCACTAGCCTTGGCTTGCCGCCGGGTGAGCTATGCTGTCGTTGGTAGGCGTCGCGGCCCAATGGCCGAAGTGCCGCCTCACCGGCACTTAACTCGGCAGCCAGCAACTTTCCAGCCGAGTAAATGGAATAACTCGGATTAATCAAATAACGTAAATTTCGATTTTCGCGCCCTACTAGTGAAAATTCTTTGTAATGGCTATAAAGTGCCGCCCCGGCTACTGCTAAAGCTAGCGCCATCGTCAATATTTGCCGACCCAATTGTCTAGGAAAAGTCGCATAGCGCACGGGAACCCACCACACAACCAACGCCGGCAAAACTCCGGCCCATAACACATGCCAAAACAAAACCGGGCTCAATAAACCGTCAACCTCCCTAGGGTCGGTTTGTATGGTGTTGCGCAGCATTCCGTCATCAATCACAACACCGTAGGTATCCATGAAATAGCTATTAACAGATGCCAGGACGAGTAACACGGAAATAAACGGCTTAAAAAGAAAACGTAAGCCAAATGGTGCGATAGCCAAAGTGAAAGCGGCGACAAGAAATACGAAGATTGCGGCGAAAAACCCAAAGTTCCCCCGCCAGGAAATATCTGCCGCACTTGCCGCCGCACTCCAAAATGAGTTATTGGCAGTAGTCACTAGAAACAGCGCCACGGCCAATGCGAGCACGGAGGTCGTCACACGCAGGCGCGAAACCCGATGGTCGAAGGATTTGGCCGCTACCATCGCGACCACCTCCAAACGTTTGCGACTTCGTTTTGTGGCTCACCCGCAAACTCTGGGTGCCTGCAGCGTGGAACACCCTGACTAACAAGTGACCTATACCCAATGGCCCCTATGATATTGGGCTTATATTTAGTTAGCGCATAGATCGCTAAACTATGCCTGTAGCTCCAAACGAGACCACCATTCACTCGGCCGATGTATTCGTGAGAATTCTTCGCAGTACTCCGCTGCGAATCAATCGAGGGCGCTTGCCCTGAAATCACCTGGTCGAGCGGGACTTGCGCCATATGGGTGGGTGTTACCTCCATGATCAGCCCCTCCTCACAGCTCGACTTCGCGCCGTGGTTCGGCGAACCAGTGGTACACGGCAGGCAATACCAATAACGTCAGGAGCGTTGAAGTCACGAGGCCGCCGATTACGACTGCGGCCAACGGCCGTTGCACGTTCGATCCGATACCGTTAGCCATGAGCAGCGGGATTAGTCCCAGGATCGCTGTCAGCGCGGTCATGAGTACGGGGCGCAGCCGATGTTCTGCGCCGGTGCTTACCGCCTCATCGAGCTCCATACCGTGATCACGCAACTGATTGATGTAGGAAACCAGCACGACCCCGTTTTGAACGGCTACGCCGAACACCGCGATAAAGCCAACAGCAGCGGGCACGGATAGATACAGTCCCGACAACCAGAGCGTGAAGATACCGCCGATGATTGCGAACGGAACGTTCAAAAAGATCAGCGCCGCATAGCGCAGACTCGAGAATGCGCTGTAGAGCAACAAAAAGATCAGCGCCATCGTGACGGGTACGACGAGATAAAGGCGCTTCATGGCCCTTTGTTGGTTCTCGAACTGGCCGCCGAAGTCAACGAAATAACCGGGCGGCATATCGATGTCGCGATCGATACCGGCACGCAGATCGTTTACGACGCCGCCCATGTCCCGCCCGCGAACGTTCATCTGCACATACAGACGTCGACTGGCGTTCGATCGTGATATCTGCTTGGGACCGGTATAGACTTCCACGTTCGCAACTCGTGAAAGTGGAATCAGTGCGCCACCAGGCGCCCGAAGACTCAGATCGCGAATCGCGTCGATCCGCTCGCGTTGGTCCGCTTGTAGGCGCATGAAAATATCGAACCGCCGCACGCCATCGAAGACCTGGCCGACGGAGGCACCGCCGACGCCAACCGATACAGTGTTCAACACGTCGTCCACGCTAATCCCGTAACGAGACAAGGCTTCTCGGTCTGGCTTTATGACGATCTGCTGTTTGCCGCCCTGCTGCTGAACACGCACATCTACAGCGCCGGTGGTATTGCGTGCGAGTTCGGCGACCTGCTGGCCGACCTCGGCTAGCTTGTCGAGGTCGTCTCCGAAGATACTTACGACGAGCTGTGCTTGAACGCCTGAGAGCAGCTCGTCGGTTCTAAGCTGGATCGGCTGGGAAAAGTTGTTCGCCAACCCGGGAACACGCGCTGCGAGCCGCTCGGACATCGCGTTCTGAAGACCCTCGTACGAGCGTCCGCTTTGCCAGGCATCGAGCGGTTTCAAGTTGATGGTGGTTGCGACCACGTTGACCGATTCGGGATCACCGCCGACTTCGGCACGACCGACGCGTGAATAGGCGCCGGTGACTTCGTCGAATTCTCCGACGGTATCCTGTATGCGCTTGCCGTATGCAATCGCGGAA
>NZ_APNL01000037.1:0-5092 GCF_040361435.1 Salinisphaera sp. C84B14
CACGCAAGGCGGCACCGGCGACGTTCCCGCCTGGGCCCGCCCGGACCTGATCGCCAGTGCCCCGGCCGGCATCGCCGCGCTCACGCCGAAAGACCATATCGTCAGCGCCGGCAAAACCCTGTCCGCCACCGCCGGCGATATCAATATCGCCACGCAAAACGACCACGTCGCCGCCGTCGCGCTGGGCCTGCGCCTCTACACCCAGGGCCAGGCCGCCGACGGCAACAAACCCAATCAGGAAACCGGCATCGCCCTGCACGCCGCCACCGGCCCGGTGACCGCCCAGGCGCAAAGCGCCAAAGCCAAACTCGCCGCCGACCAGTCCGTCACCATCGCCAGCACGCAAGCCGACGTGAACGTCAGCGCCATGAAACACATCCTGCTCACCGCCGCCGGCAGCGGGCTGGAAATAAAGGGCGCGAATATCACGCTGACCGCACCGGGGGCGGTGACATTCCATGCCGGACAGCATGTGTTGACCGGGCCGGGGAGTGCGAGCATGCCGCCAATCGCACTCTCCAAAGCGTCGTATAAGGGTTGCCCGCAAAAAGTACAGGATACGATCACTTCGAGCGCGGCGTTTACCGATCTATGACTGCCTATGTCGCCCGAAAGCAGATCACGCCAGCTTATGAATGCGACATTGATTGAGTCATGCGCGGACACGTTGCATCGCCACTTGGCGAAGCAGAAAGAAAGGCGCTGTGTATTGCTGACGGGGCCCGCAGAACTTGGCGCATTTTCACAGGATCGCCTCGACGAGTGTAAAGCTGCAGGCATCGCGGTTTCGCCGGTTCGAGTTAAACACCCTAACCTTGATGCTAGCTACTGGCCCCATGCTATTGCGCTCGACTTGGATCGCAGCCGGGACGCCGATTTAGCGCGCGCCGCAATTCGCATGTCGCTTGAAGATTGGCAGCCCGAGGCGCTTAGACAGGCCCATGGTCACCGCATCGCCGGCTTTCTGTGCACCGACGTTCCGCTCTTCGAAGTTTGCAGGCACTTGTCTCGGGTGATGTTGCAACCAAGCCCGGGCGGGGGGCATCGCCTGCTTTCACTGTTGGATCCCGCTGCGCTCGAAGGCATCTGGCGTATTTTTAACGCTGACCAACAGACGACGTTATGCGGCCCGGTTGAAGAATGGCACGTGGTCGATCGCTGGTTTGACTGGTCAGTTCATGTTCGGCCAGAGGGTGGGCTGGAAGGTCGTCGCGCGCTAGGTATAACTGTGAGTCAATGGTCAGACCTTGGTAACGTAAGGGCGATTAACCGCGCATGGGCAAAAGCCGTTTCAAAGTGTTTACCCGTGTCTGCTCAAACCATGGACGAGCTTCCCGCTGCAATGCAGCGCGCCCGGCAATACGGCTTGCACGAGGCCGCAGACCTGGATGCTTTTGCATGGCATGCCCTGTCGGTGCGGCCTGATTTCGATCGCGATCCGCGGATACAGACGCGCCTAATCGCACGTGATAGTGAAACGACCTACAGCCTATCGGTTGCAGATTTAAACCCGACTGATTGGGAAGCCATCCGACGTGGTTGGGAAGCGGTTAATCCAGAGACCACGGATAAGGACCACGCATGAGTGCTCAAAAAGATCGCTGCGACGTCTGCAGCTATAAGGGTCTCGTCGTCTACCCAGCGCGGTATGCTGTCATGCCGAACGGCGTAACCGCGCCGGGCCTGGGCCCGTTCAGTGGCGAACGCGTGAAAGATATCGCGTTGACCGAAAGCCAGTACGCACTGCGCACAATGCGGCAAGGCTTTATCTACCTGTTCTACGAACAGGGCAAGTACGGTCGGAACTACTGGGAAGTCTACTCGGTGGCCCCGGATGGCAGCCTCTGGAAGCAGCTGGATGCAAATGCCGCGCAAGCAAAGTCTGAAGCGCCGAGCTGCAGCCGCAACGGTCATAGCGGCTTACGGACGCGTTATCTGGTAATAGAAAATCCGGAACAATGTGGCACGGTCTGGTTAGCGTTTAGCGAACACAAGTGGACCGAAGCCACATGTCAGGGCTACGAGATCAAGGCCAATCGCGAAAAGCGGATGCAGCCGATCGAGCCGGGCGATTGGGTGGGTAGCGAATCGCCAGGCGCGCACACGGCCGCACTCAGCGCCAGCACACTGGGAACGCTCGTTGAGTATTCGGAATCGGTCACGTTGGATAAGGCAGGGGAACCTAACGGCTGTACTGAATTCAACGCTGCAGCAATAAGCACCAGTTCGGCCGGCGGCTATAGCGCCGAACGACTCTGCGAGTGTATGACGCGATACCCGTGGCCTGAATACATTAAGACTGTGTCTGACCGCCCAGCCGAAGTCGACCGACTGATCCAAGAGGTGAACTCAAGCGCAGGCGCGGATAATGGCAGCACGCCACAAGCGACCCCAATGATAATTGCGCTCTGGGATGCGGTTGGAATTACGCATGAGCTCAATGGATTCCGAAATGACCCGGTGTCTTGGTTCGAGCGATACAGTCGAGAAAGGGCGCTTGAAATAACCGCGATGTACGATATCGATCAGGTGCATGCCATGATCGAAGCAAAAAAAGAAAAAGCGAGACGTCACGCAGACGACACGCAAGAAGAGTTTAATCGCGGCATAACCAACCCTCTTGAAACGCGCGAGCTGGCCCAGGAGAGAACAACGGCTCTCGCGAACGCCAACAGTGAACGACAGCGGGCTCAGATTAATGCCTATTACGACGATCTTGTATGGCTTAAAGACAATCGTATGGCGCCCGAAGACCAGCAGCTGATAATTGATCACGCGCAAGACACCACCGCCGTAGATCTGTCGGCGACGGAGGATTACACCGGCTCGATGCGTGACCGGCTAATGGCCTATATGCAAAACGAAATTCCCGGCTATCAACGCGGCCTGCAATTACGCCTCGAAGAGCTGGATGAGGAATGGGCCTCCTTTGAAGAATTCCTTCGACCGAACGCACTGGCTGATTTTCGTGAGAACTACGAACGTTTAGAAGCGGAAACCGAACGGTTGCAGCAAGCGCGCACCGACGACATCGCGCAATGGACGTTGGCACCGCTCTGGCTCAACACGCTCATCGATTACGACGGTGAAGTACAGGCCGATCAGATTGCCTTCGAGAACGTCGTCAACGAGGCGATTTTCGGTCTGTCATCGACCGAGGCCGGGTCGCAACATATCCAGTTGCTTGTCGACAATACCGACGTGGGCAGCGACGAAAGTATTGTGTGGCGTGCGGTTGCAATGAACAACGATGCCGCGCGCGCAGAACTCACGCAGGTTTTGGCCGAGGCCGAAGCCAACAAAGATACACCGTTGACAGAGTCATCGAGCGGGCTCGTGACGAGTGCTGTCGGTGAAGCGGCTGTGTTGGTCGGGCTTTACGGCGGGCTGGCCGGCGCAGCGGAACGTACAGCGGAAAACCTGCCGAAATTAGACAAACTGATGATGACGGTTGGCGACCGTATCTTTAAGAAATTCCATTTGAATAACATCGCCGACGGCGTCGGTGAAAAGATCGTCCAGCAGATTTTTCTTGCTCGTGCGCAGGTCGGCCAGGCCGAGAGAACCCGGCTGCTTATGACGCAGGCGACATATACGCAAATAAATCGAGCGAGCATTCTTGAGCACGCCCGGTCCGCGCGCAGCATTAGCGCGATAGAGAGAGCTGCCGCCAATGCACGCGGTAACGAAGCGCTGAAGGCTGCCTGGAACAAGATCAAGGACACCGACGAAGGACGGGGCTATGTTCGTAGCTCCCGAATCGCCGTAGTCGTGGCATTTGTTGAAATCTACAACATCTATCATCTTTTGTCCGAGCCGATTGACGAAGAGGCCGAAGCCAGCTTGGTAGCGTCCGCGACCGGTCTGGCGTCTGCCCTGATCCAGGTGATGGCCACACCGGCTTATGCGGTGCTTGATGGATCGAATCTGGCCATGCGATGGCGGCTCATGGGCGGACTGCTGGGTAGTGTGGGTTCGTTTGTTGCGGCTAGCTCGGCTTTCGCTAAAGCTCGGGATGAGTATAAGCTCGGTCAATATGCGCTCTTGGTTCTATATGGGTCGTCCTTTTTGGCAAATTTAATGATTGGCTCGTCCGTGGTAATTAGTACCCTTAGCAACGCCGGACCACTCATTAAAGATATAGGCAGACAGTACGGTGCAGAATGGATTCTCGCGACGAGCGGTCGGTTGTTTACGGGGGCGGTGGCGCGTTGGGCGACGGTCAGATTCGTCGCGTCGATCGGCGGCCGGCTTGTGGCTATCGGCACAAGCTGGTGGGCTATCGTCGCGATCACGGGTTTGCAAGCGTTTATTAGCTGGTTTAGACCCGATCCACTGAAGCTTTGGTTCGCCCGTTCGGCCTTTGGCAGCCACCAGTACGCTGGCGTGCTAGGCACGGATGACTATCCGCCGTACAGTGACGCGCAGTCACAGCAAACAGCCTTTAAGCAAGCGACCGAGGGTTAATCGCATGGGATGGTATGAAAGACACTCGCTAGCCGCCGAACCGATCGTGGTGCGTGGTCGTATGGAAAACGTGTCTTATAAATCTCATAAACGCGATTTCGTTACGTCTGCGAACGAGCTTGTCGCGCAGGAGGGCGCGATATTAGGTTTCGCGGCGTTTGGCGGCGGTGGCGCAGCCGGTGTGGCAAGTATGAGTAATGACCGGTTTGAAAAAGGGACATACATAGGCTTTACGATCGACGGTCAAAAATTCGAGGGTTGGCTTTGGCACGTCCCCTTCGAGCCTCACGATGAAGTCGAGGCGGTCGCAATACCGTCGGATTCGCAAGCACACGAAGTGATTGCGTTAAGACGAGTTGACGATCAATTGATCTGTGTTTATCCGCACGCAACGGCCGGGCGGCGAGCGCATATGAAAAGAGTATTAACGTACTCCTTTCTGGCGTGGTTGATCATCGGTGGTATTGGTTGCGCATGGATGTTTTGGGGCTTATATGGTGAAGGTCCCTTAATGCCGCTGATTGTTTCGCTATCCATTACAGCGGCTGGTTTTTATCTGTTTTTGTTATTTGCAGGTTATATGGTTGGCCGCAGATTTCGCCCATGTATTCTGATTGCAGAACAG
>NZ_APNL01000038.1:0-4317 GCF_040361435.1 Salinisphaera sp. C84B14
CACGCAAGGCGGCACCGGCGACGTTCCTGCCTGGGCGCGCCCGGACCTGATCGCCAGTGCCCCGGCCGGCATCGCCGCACTCACGCCGAAAGACCATATCGTCAGCGCCGGCAAAACCCTGTCCGCCACCGCCGGCGATATCAATATCGCCACGCAAAACGACCACGTCGCCGCCGTCGCGCTGGGCCTGCGCCTCTACACCCAGGGCCAGGCCGCCGACGGCAACAAACCCAATCAGGAAACCGGCATCGCCCTGCACGCCGCCACCGGCCCGGTGACCGCCCAGGCGCAAAGCGCCAAAGCCAAACTCGCCGCCGACCAGTCCGTCACCATCGCCAGCACGCAAGCCGACGTGAACGTCAGCGCCATGAAACACATCCTGCTCACCGCCGCCGGCAGCGGGCTGGAAATAAAGGGCGCGAATATCACGCTGACCGCACCGGGGGCGGTGAAATTCCATGCAGGGCAGCATGTGTTGACCGGGCCGGGGAGTGCATCACCCGCCGGGCTGAATCTGCCGCAAAGCGATCTCTACGACGAGCGGTTCATCCTCAAGGATAAAAAGACCGGCCGCCCCTTGCCGATGGAGCCGTATCGCGTGGTCGATAATCAAGGGCGCATACTCGCGCAGGGGTGGACCGATCATGAAGGCCGGTCGGCCCGTGTATGGACCGGCCAACCCAAACCCGTTCGGCTGCTGCATGGTTTTGGAACGGATGAGGCACCGACATGACCCAGAATCCGCCCAACGATCTCGCCAAAAGCGTCACCAGTTCCCCGCGCGATACCGAAGCCGAAGGCACGCTCGCCGGCCAGAAGCTGTTTTATTTTCGCCCCGAAACCGGCGAGATACTGGTGTTCGACGAAGGCGAAGCCGCCGAGGCCGTACGCCGTGAAGGTCAGCTGCTAGATGATTTGCTGCAGGCGCTCGGCGAATCGCGCGAACGATTGTGTGAAGCGCGCGAAGCCTATGAAGCCGCCAAGAAAAACCGCTTGCCCGCCGACCCGCAGCCGGTCAAGACGGCGCTCGATCACGAACAACGAAAACGCGAAGCACTGCTCAACGAACTCAAGGAGCTCCAGGAGTTCAACCAAGGCAGCAAGCTCATGGAGTTATTGCCGCTGGCCAACGGCCGCGACAACAAGCCGATGCTGGGCGGCAAGAAATTCACCTACGTACGATCCAGCAAGATCAAGAACCACTGGCGCAGTTACAAACTCTCCGGGGTCGACAAACCGGAGATGAAATCGTTTCTCAGCCGTGACCGCAACGGACGCTGGCAAATTGATCGCGCCCGCTTCGTTGAAAGCATGACCCAGCTTGCGGACAAGGTGAAAGTTGCCGAAAAGACCATTCCGCTCTGGCTGCCCGAAGCCTGGTCGCCGAGCTTCGTGGATGGTTTCAACGAAGCCCTGCGGTTCGGCCAGGAGCCAAGTGATCAAGCGCCCGACGACGTCATTGCGTTCTCTGGCGAAGCCCAGCTGCTGCGCTTTATCGGGGGCGCCTCGCTGAGTATGGGAGCGAACCTATCGCCCGCTGCTTTCACGCAAGCATTGAAAGGCAATGGCAGCGCCGGCGCCGAATTCAAGCTCCAGGGCTCGCTGGGTTTTCAGCTGGCCGAAGGCAAGCTCAGTGCTGATCTGTATTTCCCCAAACGCGCCGGGCTGGAGCTTTTTATTCCCGCGCCGGTATCGGATCTGACTCTGGGGTACTTTCGCCTGAAAACCACCGGCTCCCTGCACGGCGCATGCGGCGCCAGTGTGCTCGGTGAGGGCGGGGCTGAGTTCAAGCTCGCTCGCGATAATAGCAAACAGGGCCTACGTGGTTCGCCGTACAAACGCACCGTCGAGGGTGTGACTACGCCCCGGCTTCAGGCCGCCCGCAATAATAATGCCGCCGGCAGCGCGCAACCGGTCGAGGCCACCGGCGACATGGGTGTGAACCTAACTGCCTTTGCTGGTGTACAAAGCGGTGCCTCGATTGCTGGCGCGATGGAGTGGCAGGAACCGGAAACCGTAAAATTTGAGGTATTCGCCAAGATCGAGCCCACGCTGACCGGCCAGATCGGCGGGGGCGGTTCAGCGAGTTTCTATATCACCTACCAAGACGGGCTGTTTCGCGTTAAAGCGAAGCTGGGTGCCTGTGTTGGCGTGGGTCTGAAAGGCGAAGTACTTGCGTCTGTGGGTGTGGGCGAGATCGTTCAGTTCGCCTGGTGGGTCAAGACACAGATCGCCAATGCGGGTGAGCAGTATCTGGATTATTTTGAAACGGAAACGTTTGAATTTTTCGCTAAGCTCAAAGCTCTCGCGATTCTCGAAGGGCAAGAGGCGTTAAAAAAATATTTGGGTTCGACAGAGGCTCAGCTGAGACGCAAGCTGGTCGAGTGGATTGCTCGCGGTGGAGAGGCAGTAAGGCGAATCAAAGATGCCAGCGACGACTTAGTGAACGCTCCCGCCGAAACCAAAGCGATCCTCGTCGATATGCTGCATCGTATCGGGGATCAAGCAAACCTGTCCTGGTCAGACGTTCTGCTCGACCCGTCGCGCTGGGAGTGGCCCGATTGGCAGATGCCGGATATGGTCCCAGACTGGCGGCCCGACGATTACTTGCCTGAACTTCCGAATTGGCGCCTACCAGGCGGCGATCGTCTATACCGCGAAATTATGGGCAGCTTACGCAATCTGTTGAGCGCAAATTATATTGTTCCCGAGATGAACAACGTCTTTCAGCATGCAAACGCTGACGGCGCAAAGATGGATGCGACCCAGATCGCCGCGGTCGAAGACTGGGTTCGGCGCGCGTCGGGAGTAGACACCAACGCGCTACGCCAACAACTCAAGCAGGAACCGACGCCCGGCTATAAGCTCACGCGCAATACTTCTCCGTCCTATCGGTTGAAGCGAGGCGTCCACATTGCATGGCAGCGGCGCAGCCTCATGGCACCGGATGACACTCGATTCGTCTAAGCGTTAACAAGGATTAAGCGTTAACAAGGATGAGTTCTATTTCCAGGGCTGGGTCGAATTGATAGCGCAACGAAATTTCCCCTCAGGCTCCTTAGGATCTAAGCGACCGCGTGAAATCGTCCCTTGGTACGAGTAGTTACTCAGTCGGACCACCTTTTTCTCTCCATCCTTTGGACCACGGGGGTTGGTTTGAGGTGCTTTTGTATAGGGTGCAAACCAATCGTAAACCCATTCCTTAGTGACACCGACCATATCTTCGAAGCCAAGATGGTTTGACCCATACGTGCCTATAGGTACGCCGAAAGTAGGATCAGCGCTTTTGTTGTTGGCAGCCTTTTTCATTTGTTCTGAAAATTTTTGGATATCCGGAACCAGTTCACTTTCTTCTTGAAAGGTGCTTGCCAGATAAAGCCACTTCCCACCCGAACGCGCTGCATATTCATACTGTGCTGAAGTGTCCAGATCGAACGGTTTACCGGTCTTAGCCTTCATCCATAAGCAATAATCGCGAGCCTGCTGCCACGTCACGCTTGCTGGGTAGTCGGGAAATCGAAAACTGACCTCGACGACCCCCGTACCAACGGGCTCCAGGCCTTCTGCCCGGGTGTAAATATCGTAATCCGCATACGTTACGCGATTTTTCATCAGTGAGTAGCTGTCGAGTGTGACTTCGTGCGGCGGATCGTCGAGGGTGGAATCGGACATGGGCCGCTTGGCATCCGTCAGATATCCGAAGTCGCCCATCTGGAACGTCCCACCCTTCACAAAAATCATGTTCTTGCGAGTACGTTCAATGAGCGCCTCGACCTCATCGGTTTCCGGCCGAGGGCGATTGGCCAAATAGTTTTTAATGAATGTAACTGTGTCGGGACTGTACCCAACCTCTTTAAAAAGCCGATAAATTTCCGGCGGCGGCGAGGGCGTGTTGAGCGCGCCGATCAAGAAATCTTTGGCTGTATCGGTCAACGCGTATAGCTCACGCCGGTCATCGGGAATGGGGAAATCAAACTTCCGCCCATTGATTGTGGTCGACGTTTTGTCTTGGTCGCCTTTGGCGCAGGCCGGTTGTATAGCCATAACCACGATCAGCAGTAATGAAAAAACAGGTGACTTCAGCATAATCCGACAGGGCGGTTGGCTCGAGTGGCTTCAATCATCTCGCGAAACACGTATCGACTTCAATAATCTGGACCGGCCTGTCGTCTGATATTCACATGCGGACTTCGTTTTGGCCGGGCCTTAATGCTTTGCAAATGTTCAAACTTCGTGGCGACGTGTTGATTTTGATGTTCGCTTAGCGCCCGGATCGACAGCTCGCTGCGTCTACACCCCAAGCCCACGATTCGTCGC
>NZ_APNL01000039.1:0-4250 GCF_040361435.1 Salinisphaera sp. C84B14
GCAGGCCGTGGCCGTCGGTGAGCGCGGCGCGATAGACAGTATCCGCGGGGATGGCGGTAAACGCATTGCGGTAGAAGTCGTCGTCTTCGGCTGCGCTGTGGCCGGTGTGCGATGCCTGCGGCTCGGGGTCTTCGTGCACACCGCCGTCGGTGCGCGCGGCCACGGCATGCCAGGCCGGTGGCGCAGCCTCGGCGCCGCCGAGCTGGCGTTCAGCTTCGGCAAAAATATCGGCTGACAGGTTGGAATTCAGAAGGTCAGGTCTATCATCGTACTATTTAGCCGATTTACTGGCTCGCACGATCCGACCTACCGTCGTGAAATGCACTCCGAAGTAGTCTGCAATCTCCGCGTAGCTGTATCCGCCGCTCGCATGGCTCGCCACAATCGCTTCGTCGCGTGTGGCATGACTGCGGGCAATAATATCTAGCGGGGGCGGCGGCGCCCGCCTCTGGGACTTCGGAATATTGACGTCGTCCTGAACATTGGCGTGCTTCAGGCTACGAGCGACGAATTCATCATCGCCAAGAAACGCCTGGGCCTGAAGATTGCGCCAGATAGAGTCCGCGTCAATTCCGTCCAAAACAAAGGCCTTGTATCGTTGGCGAGCGACACGACGACGCTTTCCAAACGCGGCCAATAGACCGTCCGTTTCCAACCACGCGGGCGAGCGCACGATGCCCATCATCGTGGCATAACTACTCCAGGGCCATGCGCCGGGTCGCGTAACCATGCCTGCGCGAACGGGATTAAGCACAACATATCGCGACAGCTCCAGCAGATAGCTATCACCGTCGACGAGAATGCCCTTGAAGCGGCCTTGGAACAGGTGACCCGTGCGTCGATGGCGACGGTTGCTGTACTGGGCATACACGCCATTGAGTTGACGCATCCCTCGGGAGAGATTGGCGTCCGGTGTCTCGATGACCAGGTGGTAGTGATTGATCATCAAGCAATAGGCGTGGCACACCCAGTTGAGGTCTTACACCACCTGGCCGAGAATTTCGAGAAAACGCGTGCGATCCGTGGCGTCGTCGTAAATCACCTCGCGGCGATCACCGCGCTACGTCACGTGATACAACGCGCCAGCAAACTCGATTCGGATGGGGCGGGCCATGAGACCGCCACTATACGGATTGGGCAACCAATGCTACTTAGCTAGACCTGACCCCGTCTCGTCTTGCACGCATCTGACGATTTTGAGCGCGTTTCAATTCGCCCGCTTGCCAAGAATGACCCAAACGAACATCGGCGTGCCGACTAGCAAAAGAAATGCGACATAACCCAGCATGTGCGGGGCCAGCACAAGCACCATTGCCGTGACGATCGCTTCGATCAGTAAGCCAATTACGCCAAAAGCACGGGCAGCGGGGCTGCCCCAGAAGCTCTTTTGCTCAGGGCCATTCGTAATACGTGCATCAGCGTAGCGCTTGAACGCCAAACACAGTTCGTAGAAGGCTTCCCGATCCCGAGGATGGGGAATCAGCCGGTAGGAAAAACCTTGTTTCGGCCGGATATGCAGGTAAAGGCGCCCCTTTATGCCGAAATCGACCGCATCCGTGTCGTAGCTGGCGATGTCTTCGAAGGCGATACGGCCCTTACGGCTCAAGTTTAGGCCTTTTGAGTCCAGCGATGCGCGCTGGAACGGAAACATCAGCACCAAAATAACGAATGGCAATATAAGTGCTGATAATGAAAGAATAGACCAAATTGTGACGGCAATAGCAGCATTATTCACGTGTGGAAATACAACCTTCACACTTAGAAACATACTGCCCGCTATAAACAATATTTCTAAACACAGCAAAATTAAGGGCGCAAACTTCGAAGTTACCTTGACGCGACAGTCCTGGCTCGATGTTTCATTCATGGCATGACAGTTCTTGTGTTCACAGGTTTGGGCGTCCGATAAGCGATTCAGAAAAGATGACTCCAAAACCCCTCTTTTCGAGCCCAGCGATAATCAGCTTCCCCTAGATCCAGGGACATTACCAACTGTCGCTTGTTCAGAGCATCCGGCCAGTACTCGATCTTCAGGCCAACCCGGTCATACACATCCTCGTCGACCAGCACTTCAGTGTGTAATACTGCGGCCCCCGCATGTTGTTCGAGTTGGACCGCGTGCTGCAGGCGGTTGTCGGTAACGTAACGCACCGGGTCCCCCATGTGCTTGATGTAGCGATAGGCTTTGCGCGCTTCCGTGCCGCGTGGAATCAGATAATTGGCAATCGACTCGCCCCAACTGACATCCCGGGCGCGCATCTCCTGGCCCTCCAATGCGTCTTGCCGCGGCTTCAGTGCCGGATCGTGACTAAGCTGGCTGCCATGGAAGGCGATGACGCTATGGCCGCCGTCGCCGGCGAGCATGAGTTTATAGGCATAGTCACTGTAGTCACCAATACCCGGCATGATGATACGCAGTTGCACCCGATCACGACCGGGTTCGTTTTGCCAAACCAAACGGATGCTCAAGCCATAAACCACGTCCTGATAGGCCGCCAACTCCTGTTTCAAGCCGGAATACGCATCGCGTTCGGAGACAGCCGGATTGCGGTAGTAACAACGGGTAAACCAGACTTCCAGCGGCGTGTCAGTATTTTTCAATGCCAGGTAAGTCAGGTAGACGGCCGCACCCAACGCTACAAAAGCCAGCACGGTCCAACCGATGACCGGGATGGACGAGGCTCCCAACCCCAGCGCACTCACGGGGTCAGGTCTATCATCGTACTATTTACGATTTAGTCGATTTACTGGCTCGCACGATTCGACCTACCGTCGTGAAATGTACTCCGAAGTAGTCTGCAATCTCCTCGTAGCTGTATCCGCCGCTCGCATGGCTCGCCACAATCGCTTCGTCGCGTGTGGCATGACTGCGGGCAATAATATCTAGCGGGGGCGGCGGCGCCCGCCTCTGGGACTTCGGAATATTGACGTCGTCCTGAACATTGGCGTGCTTCAGGCTACGAGCGACGAATTCATCATCGCCAAGAAACGCCTGGGCCTGAAGATTGCGCCAGATAGAGTCCGCGTCAATTCCGTCCAAAACAAAGGCCTTGTATCGTTGGCGAGCGACACGACGACGCTTTCCAAACGCGGCTAATAGCCCGTCCGTTTCCAGCCACGCGGGCGAGCGCACGATGCCCATCATCGTGGCATAACTACTCCAGGGCCATGCGCCGGGTCGCGTAACCATGCCTGCGCGAACGGGATTAAGCACAACATATCGCGACAGCTCCAGCAGATAGCTATCACCGTCGACGAGAATGCCCTTGAAGCGGCCTTGGAACAGGTGACCCGTGCGTCGATGGCGACGGTTGCTGTACTGGGCATACACGCCATTGAGTTGACGCATCCCTCGGGAGAGGTTGGCGTCCGGTGTCTCGATAACCAAGTGGTAGTGATTGGTCATCAAGCAATAGGCGTGGCACACCCAGTTGAAGTCTTGAACGACCTGCCCGAGAATTTCGAGAAAACGCGCGCGGTCCGTGTCGTCTTCGTAAATCGCCTCCCGACGATCACCGCGCGAAGTCACGTGATACAACGCGCCAGCAAACTCGATTCGGATGGGCCGGGCCATACCACTGAGATTAGCTCGAGTTCGCAACCAATGCTACTTAGCTAGACCTGACCCCTGCCCCAGTGGACCCCTGCCCCAGCGTCAGCTCCAGCAGCACGGACTGGCCGATGAGCTTGTCGAGGGCGATGAACGGGGCGATGGACAGCGCGGTAAGCTCGAAGCGATAACCCGCGTCGTCGCTGATGGCTTACGTCAGCCGATCTTCCAAGCCGACACTAATAGCCTTCACTAGACCAGACGAAAAACCTGAAACCCGTAAGATTTCGGTTCGCCGCCCCTGCGCAGGCGATAGTTTGAGGTTTGCAGATCCACGGATTTAAAGTCCGTTTTACCCAGTGCGCGGAATGTCTGTTCTGCAATCAGAATACATGGGCGGAATCTGCGGCCAACCATATAACCTGTAAATAACAAAAACAGATACAAAGCCGCCGCTACACTGGATAACGTAACGATCAGTGGCTTAAGTGGCCCTACGTCATACCAGCCCCAAAACATCAATGCGCAACTAATACCACCAAAGATCAACCAAGCCAGAAAGGAGTAAGTTAATACTCGTTTCATATGCGCTCGCCGCCCGGCCGTTGCATGCGGATAAACACAAATCAATTGGTCGTCAACTCGTCTTAACGCTATCACTTCGTACGCTTGTGAATCCGACGGTATTGCGACCGCCTCG
>NZ_APNL01000040.1:0-4007 GCF_040361435.1 Salinisphaera sp. C84B14
CTCTCTGTCTTCTTATGTGCGTCGTTTACCGTCGCTCTGGGCGGCTTGGCGGATCCTCTCTGGCGGATGCTGTCACAAGCGACCCTAATTCCCTAGGCAGCTACTGAAATAGCCTTTGAGTGTTCGCACGGTGCTCGGCCGGAAAAGTGAGCCGATGCGGATGCCGACATCGCCTATTCTGAGCAGATTTGCCAAATGACTTGTTCTTTCAGAACATTTCGACGGTCGCACGCGTTTCGAACGGCACAAGGCGTAACACTTCTAATTTGACCGATGAAACACTCGACTAGAAGTGGTGGCATTAACCGGTTTTTAGTCTTCGAAAGCCTCGGCCTGCTCAGGCACGAACGCTTCGAGTCCTGATATTGGTTTTGTGGCTCCTACACTACGCCGACTTGCCACCTGGCGATCATGAGCTTCATTCAGATCAAGCGTCTCGCTCCGGTCAGCAATTAGAGTTTTGGCTCGTTTGATTTGCTCGTCGGACATTAAGCTCAGGAGGAGCGCCTGCTCTTTTAAAGCCGCTTCTAGCCCTTTGTTTGCTGCTAATGAAACCCACACGTAGGCCTCGACGAGATTGACCTCATCGCTCTGCGCGCGCTGGTACAGCTTACCAAGGTTGTACTGAGCGACCGCAGAATTCTGTCTTGCTGCGCGCTTAAACCATCGCCGAGCCTGCGTCAGGCTTTTATCAACGCCCCTGCCCTGGGCGTACTTCACCGCCAAGTTAATCTGGGCATCGACGTGGCCCTGCGTCGCGGCTTTCAAGTACCACCGAGTGGACTCGACGTCGTTTTGGAGCACCCCAATGCCTTTTTCATAACACCATCCGGTATAAAACTGCGCGGCCGCAAAACCCTGCTTTGCAGCCAACAAGTAATACATTGCGGTGCGCTCACGTCGATTTTCGTGAGCTTCTCTACCTTTGCGATAGAGTTCTGCGAGACTGAATTGTGCAGGAAGAACTCCTTGGTCGGTCGCTTTTTGCAACCATTGCATTGCAGCCTCCGAACTTTCCCCAAGACTAGGGCTTTGGCGCAACAAAAGGTACAAATTGTATTGGGCAGCCGCATGACCTTGCTCAGCTGCCTTGCGCAGCCAGCGATACGCCGCGGCGGCGTCCTGTGTCACGCCTTCTCCCACAGCCAATGCGCCGCCTACTGAATTTTGTGCGTTAGGGTCGCCACGCTCCGCGCGCTGCAGGGTGGACTCAAAACGCTCTCGGATCACTTCGCTTTTAGCAGTAATTTCGACCGCGAGAGCGTTGCTATGGTCCAGAGTAAGTAAGCTCGCGAATATGGCAATAACAACCCGAACAACTTCACACTTCTTTGCCATGGTTACCACCGTTAACGCTACGCAATCTAGCGGCGTGCTGCAGGCCCCGCGAGATGCGAGCTAGCGTTTTGATTGGTTTCCGGCTGCAATGTGCTGTGTCCGACACCAAAATCCCGCTGCAGCAGTTCTTGCAGCTTGGGGAGAACTTCTTCCCACTGTCCGATCTGGTCGAGCTTTATTTGCGCCGATAACGCATGTCGGCTCGATGAGAGAGACCAAACATGAATGTGGTGGGCCTCCACAACACCCTCGACCTCTGCCATAGCGCGCTTCAGATTATCGATATCGACATGACCGGGCGTGCCTTCCATAAGGACGCGTAGAACATCACGTAGAACGTTAATGCTCGCAAAGCCGATCAGCACACTGATGAATAGTGACAACAGCGGATCAATCGGGAGCCATCCCGTGAGATAGATGATTAGCCCGGCCAGCAACGCTGCGACCGAGCCCGCCAGATCACCCATCACGTGCAACAACGCGGCACGCACGTTCATGCTTTTCTCGCCCCGCATGAGAATCCACGCGACCGCGATATTGACGAGTAAGCCTATAAAGGCAACCACCATGACGGTGGTTCCACCTACTTCCTGTGGGTTTGCAAGCCGCTCGAAAGCGGCTACGACAATCCAAACGACAACGCCCAGCATGAACAGGACATTCACCAACGCCCCGATAACTTCGGCGCGGGCATAGCCATACGTGTGTTTTGTCGATGCACGCCGCTGGCTCAGCCACGCAGCGAATGCCCCAATGCCGAGAGACATGGAATCGGTGATCATATGACCTGCATCAGCGACCAGGGCCAATGAATTGGCCCAGAGTCCACCGATCACTTCCACAATCGCGAACCCGGTCGTGAAAACGAGAGAGATGATCAGTAGCTTACCGCTGGCATGCCCGTGGCTATGACCGCCGTGGTCGTGCTCACTCATCTGAATCTCCTGCCTTCGGCGAGTGGCGAACGGCGTTTTCATTGCGCTGTCCGTCGCTGATTCGAATGGCATCCCGCAAGTCCGAGATGAAAACCTTCCCATCACCAAGATGGCCTTCACCGGTACGCGCACTTGCCACGATCGCGTCAACCACCCTATCTGCAAGGGCTTCCGGCACGTCGATTTCGAGCTTGGCCATTTTGACCCGCTCCAATCCGCCGTCTTGGACATGGCCGTATTCACGCAGGTGCACCACAGCAATCCCGGGTATGCCGTCAATGTCCGCCAGGGCTGACATCACCTGTTCGAGCATGACCTCTCGTACATAAGCCTTGATTTCTTTCATGGTCAGCCTCCTTCTTATAGCTCTACTTCGCGACGTGGTTCGGCGAACCAGCGGTACACGGCCGGCAAAACCAATAGCGTCAGGAGCGTTGAGGTCACGAGCCCGCCAACGACTACCGCAGCCAAAGGCCGTTGCACGTTAGACCCAATACCGTTGGCCATGAGCAGTGGAATCAAGCCCAGAATCGCTGTTAGGGCCGTCATGAGTACGGGTCGCAGCCGATGTTCTGCGCCGGTGCTGACCGCTTCATCAAGCTCCATACCGTGATCACGCAACTGATTGATATAGGAAACCAGGACTACCCCGTTTTGAACGGCCACGCCGAACACGGCGATAAAGCCCACCGCAGCGGGGACGGATAGATACAGCCCGGATATCCACAGCGTGAAAATGCCGCCGATGATTGCAAACGGCACGTTCAAGAAGATTAGCGCCGCATAGCGGAGGCTCGAGAATGCGCTGTAGAGCAACAAAAATATCAGCGCCATAGTTATGGGCACGACGAGATAAAGCCTTTTCATGGCCCTCTGCTGGTTCTCGAACTGGCCGCCGAAGTCGACGAAATAGCCGGGGGGCATGTCGATCTCGCGATCGATGCCGGCACGCAGGTCATTCACGACGCCGCCCATATCGCGACCGCGTACGTTCATCTGCACGTACAGGCGCCGGCTGGCGTTGGAGCGGGAGATCTGCTTGGGGCCGGTATAAACCTCGACATTCGCCACGCGAGACAACGGAATCAATGCGCCGTCGGGTGCTCGAAGATTCAAGTTGCGAATCGCGTCGATCCGCTCGCGCTGGTTCGCCTGCAGACGCATGAAAATATCGAACCGCCGCACGCCGTCAAAGACCTGGCCAACGGAGGCGCCACCGACGCCGACGGACACGGTGTTCAGCACATCGTCCACGCTGATCCCGTAGCGTGCCAAGGCCTCGCGATCCGGTTTTATTACGACCTGCTGCTTGCCGCCTTGCTGTTGGGCTCGCACGTCCACGGCGCCAGTGGTGTTGCGCGCCAGCTCTGCAACCTGCTGGCCGACCTCGGCAAGCTTGTCGAGGTCGTCACCGAAGATACTTACGACGAGCTGTGCTTGAACGCCTGAGAGCAGCTCGTCGGTTCTAAGCTGGATCGGCTGGGAAAAGTTGTTCGCCAACCCGGGGACACGCGCTGCGAGCCGTTCGGACATCGCGTTCTGAAGGGCCTCGTAAGAGCGTCCGCTCTGCCAGGCATCGAGAGGTTTCAGGTTGATCGTTGTTGCGACGACGTTGACTGGCTCCGGATCACCGCCCACCTCGGCACGACCGACACGCGAATAAGTGCCGGTGACTTCTTCGAACTCGCCGACCGTATCCTGGACCCGCTTACCGTATGCAATCGCGGAATCCAG
>NZ_APNL01000041.1:0-3852 GCF_040361435.1 Salinisphaera sp. C84B14
CGAGAGCACGCCCGTGACACCATCGACCGTGCGCAGCTGTGGCTTGATCAGCCAATCCTGTGCTGTCCGTCTTTCCGTAAGGGAGTAATTCGCACCCTGCTCGTTCTCGACCGTGTACATCAGAATCCGGCCAAGACCTGTCGTAATAGGCCCGAGCTGTGGCTCGCCTAGACCACTTGGAATATTGCGACGCGCCTCTGATAACCGTTCGTTCACGAGCCGGCGGGCAAAGTAGATATCCGTGCCGTCCTCGAAATAGACATCGACACGCGACAGTCCGAAAATCGAGGTGGACTGTACTTTTTCGAGGCCCGGCAGCCCGTACATGCTGATCTCGATCGGATAGGAGACCAGCGTTTCAATGTCCACCGGCGACAGGCCCTCGCTAGCGGTATATACCTGTACGAGGGCCGGCGTCGCGTCCGGAAATGCATCAACGGGTAGTGCACGCAGCGAAAAATAGCCGCCGATAGCTAGCGCGAAGACTGCGACGAGCACCATGAGCCGGTTCGCCATAGCCAGGCGAATAATTGCGTTAATCATAGCGCCCTCCTAGTGGCCGTGTGCGGCGCTACGGCCACCGGCGGTGAGTGCAGCTTTAAGATCGAATGCGCCCCGCACGACCAGGGTGTCACCAGCTCGAATCCCTTCCCGGATTTCTACCTGGCCTTGGTTTTCTGCGCCGGTACTTACCGGTTGAAACGTGTAAGCACCCTCGTGTTCGGCGGGCACAAACACGCCTTCACGCTCACCGATTTGTTGCACCGCGTCCACGGGAACGAGCGCAATGCGTGAGCGCTCACCGCTAGACGCCCCGGCGTCGATGTTGGCGTCTGCAAACATGCCGGCTCTAAGCAAACCGTCGGGATTTTCGACGACAGCGCGGACACGTACCGTTCTGGCTTGTTCGTCGAGCTGTGGCGAGATCCAGTCGATCGTGCCCACAAAGGTTTCATCCGGCAGTGGCCGCACGGTGAAGCGCACTTCCTGGCCTTTTTCTAAGTGCGGCAGCGCTTGCTCGGCCGCATCGATCATCAACCACATCCGCGTGTTGTCCACGACGTGGATTGGTGTTTCGTTAGCACTCAGCGTTTGGCCGGCAACCAGATCGCGTTTCGCGATAACGCCGTCGCGGGGCGCGACCAACTCAAGTCGCGACAAAGGCTCGTCCCCGCCACTACTAATGGCATCGACCGCTGCATTGTCGAGGCCATAGAGCTTGAGTTCGGCACGCTTGGCACGGCGCTCGGCCTTGGCTTGTTCGTATGCGGCACGAGACTCGGCCAAATCCGAATCACTCACGATCTGATCCGCAGCCAATTTACGGTCTCTCGCATAGGCGGCCTGGCGCGTGTTAAAGCGCGCGGCCGCGGTGAGATATGCCGCCTTTTCCTTGCCTAAGGCGACACTATCGAGTACTGCAAGCGTTTCACCGCGCGATACTGCTTCACCCAGATCCGCCGATACCTCGACCACCTTGGCTTGCAATCGCGGGCCCACACGAGCGACGCGGTCAGCATCGAAATGCAGAGTCGCTGGGGCTTGGATCGACGCGTTCGCCGTACCGCTCTCTGCCGGGCCGGTGGCGATATCCAATTGCTCAAATTGCTCGGCGCTGAGCTTGACGCGATCCGGATTTTCTTCGCCGTGCCCCTCGTGGCCACCTTTGCCTTCGCCCTGAGCTGATTCGTGTGCGCCTTTTTCGGCGTCGCCGTGTTCCTCTCCTTCGTGGCGGGCTTCGTCTTGATCTGCATGATCGCTTTCTTGCGCTTGCGCCGACCCGGCGGCCTGTGGCCCTTCGGCGTCGGCGCTATTGGAGTTACAGCCCGTTAGCAAGAGAATCGCGGCGACCAGTAGAACGGGGATTCGGATGTGACTCATGGGTTTCTGTCTATTCATTGCGATGCTCCGCGGCTGTCCATCACGAGCAAACCACCCGTGGCGCGCTCTAGGTCGGTGCCGGCCGTAACCAGCGCGCCGAGCGCGTCGAGATAGTCGCGGCGGACATCAAAAAGGTTGTTCTGAGCGGAGGTAATTGCGGTTGCCCCTACCTTGCCGGCTGCGAATGAGCGTCGGGTGAGCTCCAGAGAACTCTCCGCGGCCTCTAAAACCGCATCACTTAGCGCATCTGCTCGTTCGCGCCCGGCGTCATATGCGCTGATGGCCGAAAGCACCTGCAGTCGAACCTCGCGCTGAAGGTTGTCCTGATCGAGCTGTGCTTGCGCTAGATCAGCGGTCGCAATCTGGCGCTCGCCTTCATAGCGATCCAGCAGCGGCAGCTCGAAACCAACACCGCCACCGGTGATATCCGAGCCACCTTTGTCACGACCACCCGCTTCTTCACGGTAAAAACCGAACACGGTGAGGTTCGGTATGATTTCGCGATTGGCGAGCGACAATTCCTTTCGAGCGGCAATCACACGTGACGCGGCGGCCTGCAAATCCGTGCGCCGCTCGACAGCGCGCGTCAGCAAGCGATCACGAGCCGGCATATCGAGCAGCGCAAAACTCAGATCGCCCTTGATGGCGAGCCGGCGCGTGGGATCGATCGCGAGCAGGTCCTTGAGTTCCAGCCGCGCTTGGGTCGCGGTATCCCGGGCCGCGGCGGCGAATGCACGTGCTCGCTGCAACCCGAGACGAGCTGCATTGGATTCGATTCGGGTACCTGCGCCTGCGTCGAGTCGCTTCCTGGCGTAAGTCTCGAGCTGCTCGTTGGTATCAACGACGCGCTCGGCGGTGTTTACCGCCTGCTCCGCGACCAAGACAGAAAGGAACGCCGCACGCACACGCGCCGTCGTTGTGGCCGCCAGGAAATCGTAATCAGCTCGAGCGGCGCCCAACCTACTTGTCGCGGCGTCCTCGCGTAGACCGCCCTGCCCGGCTATCCAGAATTCTTGGCTGAGCTGAATACCGATGTCGGTACTTGAGCCGTTCGGCTGATCGCGCTGGCCGGCTTCCAGTTCCAAGCGCGGGTTAGATGGCACAGGGACATCCGCGTGAATGGCCTCGCCACCGAGGCGTTGGATACGCAGACGAGCCGAACGCAGCGTCGGATTATATTCGCTCGCCCAATTCAGGGCGGCATTGAGAGTCAGAGGTTGAGGTATCTGCATGACCGCGGAGGCGGACAGCGAAACCCATAGCATGCAAAGTCCACAGGCAGCTTTGCCCGGGAGAAAACGGGGGAAATACATTGTGAATCCTCATCGCAATAGAAGAGGCGCCTGCAATGAAGCAGCGCCCGGCGAAGAAGATTCAGGCTATGGGGGGGTCGACTAGGGGGGTGTGAGCCAAACTGCGATAAAGATCGCGGTGCCGTCCATTACGCGACGATACCTTGTGGACATCCATATCCGGCGTGCCACTTTGTATTCCTACCAAGTGAGCGGATGCATGGCTGCAGTGATCATTATGTTCAGCGCTAACGCCGGAATCGGCACCATCTACCGCAGTGGACTCAACGTGAGAGTACGTTTCGCCATCAGATGACGGCCAATCCACGTGGCTCGCCCACGCCTGCGCACTCAGTGCCACAATCACTGTGAGCACTATCGCCACAAGTCGTTGTAGATTGGTGCGGGACGACGGCATGCGTTGGAAGGTACCACACACGCTACCCGAAACGCTACAACGACCGTGACGAGAAATTCCGTAATGCAATCTGCGAGCATACCCCTGAGCGCTATCGCGTATGGCAAGGTCCGGCTACCGACCAGTAACGGGAAATCATCCACCGCTGATCATGAGTCAACCGAGTTGCTGAACTCCCGCGCGCAAGAACATGCGAACGCGATCTATCCGCTTGCCACTATGCATCGATGACTTTCCTTCCTCGATACATCGATGGGGCCA
>NZ_APNL01000042.1:0-3373 GCF_040361435.1 Salinisphaera sp. C84B14
CGAGAGCACGCCCGTGACACCATCGACGGTTCGCAGCTGCGGCTTGATCAGCCAGTCCTGCGCTGTCCGTCTTTCCGTAAGCGAGTAATCTGCGCCGGGCTCGTTTTCGACCGAATACATGAGAATTCGGCCGAGCCCGGTCGTAATGGGCCCGAGCTGCGGCTCGCCTAGACCTTCGGGGATATTGCGACGCGCCTCCGATAGCCGCTCGTTCACGAGCCGGCGGGCAAAGTAGATATCCGTGCCGTCTTCGAAATAGACGTCCACACGCGATAGCCCGAAGATGGACGTGGACTGTACTTTTTCGAGGCCCGGCAGCCCGTACATGCTGATCTCGATCGGATAGGAGACCAGTGTTTCAATGTCTACCGGCGACAGTCCTTCGCTAGCGGTATATACCTGCACGAGGGCCGGCGTCGCGTCCGGAAATGCATCCACGGGTAGTGCACGCAGCGAAAAATAGCCGCCGATAGCCAGCGCGAAAACTGCGACGAGCACCATGAGCCGGTTCGCCATCGCCAGGCGAATAATTGCGTTAATCATGACGCCCTCCTAGTGGCTGTGTGCGGCGCTACGGCCACCGGCGGTGAGAGCAGCTTTAAGATCGAATGCGCCGCGCACGACCAGGGTGTCACCAGCTCGAATCCCTTCCCGGATTTCTACCTGGCCTTGGTTTTCTGCGCCGGTGCTTACCGGTCGAAACGTGTAAGCACCCTCATGGTCGGCGGGCACGAATACGCCTTCACGCTCACCGATTTGTTGCACCGCGTCCACGGGAACGAGCGCAATGCGTGAGCGCTCACCGCTAGACGCCCCGGCGTCGATGTTGGCGTCTGCAAACATGCCGGCTCTAAGCAAACCGTCGGGATTTTCGACGACAGCGCGGACACGTACCGTTCTGGCTTGTTCGTCGAGCTGTGGCGAGATCCAGTCGATCGTGCCCACGAAGGTTTCATCCGGCAGTGGCCGCACCGTGAAGCGCACTTTTTGGCCTGCTTCCAACACCGGCAAGGCTTGCTCGGCCACATCGATCATCAACCACATTCGCGTGTTATCGACGACATGGATCGGGGTTTCGTTGGCGCTCAGCGTTTGGCCGGCGACCAAGTCGCGTTTCGCGACGACGCCATCGCGTGGCGACGAAAGTTCCAGTCGCGACAAGGGCTCGTCCCCGCCACTGCTAATGGCGTCGACCGCCGCATTGTCTAGGCCGTAGAGCTTGAGCTCAGCACGCTTGGCGCGTCGCTCGGCCTTGGCTTGTTCGTATGCGGCACGAGACTCGGCCAAATCCGAATCACTCACGATCTGATCCGCAGCCAATTTGCGGTCTCTCGCATAGGCGGCCTGGCGCGTATTGAAGCGCGCGGCCGCGGTGAGATATGCCGCCTTTTCCTTGCCTAAAGCGACACTGTCGAGTACTGCAAGCGTTTCACCGCGCGATACTGCTTCACCCAGATCCGCCGATACCTCGACCACCTTGGCTTGCAATCGCGGGCCCACACGAGCGACGCGGTCAGCATCGAAATGCAGGGTCGCTGGGGCTTGGATCGACGCGTTCGCCGTACCGCTCTCGGCCGGCCCGGTGGCGATATCCAATTGCTCAAATTGCTCGGCGCTGAGCTTGACGCGATCCGGATTTTCTTCGCCGTGCCCCTCGTGGCCACCTTTGCCTTCGCCCTGAGCTGATTCGTGTGCGCCTTTTTCGGCGTCGCCGTGTTCCTCTCCTTCGTGGCGGGCTTCGTCTTGATCTGCATGATCGCTTTCTTGCGCTTGCGCCGACCCGGCGGTCTGCGGCCCTTCGGCGTCGCCGCTGTTGGAGTTACAGCCCGTTAGCAAGAAAATCGCAGCGAGCAGTAGAACGGGGATTCGGATGTGCCTCATGGATTTCTGTCTATTCATTGCGATGCTCCGCGGCTGTCCATCACGAGCAAACCACCCGTGGCGCGCTCTAGATCGGTGCCGGCCGTAACCAGCGCGCCAAGCGCGTCGAGGTAGTCGCGGCGCACATCAAAAAGGTTGTTCTGCGCAGAGGTAATCGCGGTTGCCCCCACCTTGCCGGCTGCGAATGAGCGTCGGGTGAGCTCCAGAGAACTCTCCGCGGCCTCTAAAACCGCATCACTTAGCGCATCTGCTCGTTCGCGCCCGGCGTCATATGCACTGATGGCCGAAAGCACCTGCAGTCGAACCTCGCGCTGAAGGTTGTCCTGATCGAGCTGTGCTTGCGCTAGATCAGCGGTCGCAATCTGGCGCTCGCCTTCATAGCGATCCAGCAGCGGCAGCTCGAAACCAACACCGCCGCCGGTGATATCCGAGCCACCTTTGTCACGACCACCCGCTTCCTCGCGGTAAAAACCGAACACGGTGAGGTTCGGTATGATTTCGCGATTGGCGAGCGACAATTCCTTTCGAGCGGCAATCACGCGCGACGCAGCGGCCTGCAAGTCCGTGCGCCGCTCGACGGCGCGCGTCAGCAAGCGATCACGATCCGGCATATCGAGCAGCGCAAAACTCAGATCGCCCTCGATCGCGAGCCGGCGCGTGGGATCGATCGCGAGCAGGTCCTTGAGTTCCAGCCGCGCCTGGGTCGCCGTATTTCGAGCCGCGGCGGCGAACGCACGTGCTCGCTGCAACCCAAGACGAGCTGCGTTGGATTCGATTCGGGTACCTGCGCCTGCGTCGAGTCGCTTCCTGGCGTAAGTCTCGAGCTGCTCGTTGGTATCAACGACGCGCTCGGCGGTGTTTACTGCCTGCTCCGCGACCAAGACAGAAAGGAACGCCGCACGCACACGCGCCGTCGTTGTGGCCGCCAGGAAATCGTAGTCAGCGCGCGCGGCGCCCAACCTACTTGTCGCAGCGTCCTCGCGTAGACCGCCCTGCCCAGCGATCCAGAATTCTTGGCTGAGCTGAATACCGATGTCGGTACTTGAGCCGTTCGGCTGATCGCGCTGGCCGGCTTCCAGTTCCAAGCGCGGGTTAGATGGCACAGGGACATCCGCGTGAATGGCCTCGCCACCGAGGCGTTGGATACGCAGACGAGCCGAACGCAGCGTCGGATTATATTCGCTCGCCCAATTCAGGGCGGCATTGAGAGTCAGAGGTTGAGGTATCTGCATGACCGCGGAGGCGGACAGCGAAACCCATAGCATGCAAAGTCCACAGGCAGCTTTGCCCGGGAGAAAACGGGGGAAATACATTGTGAATCCTCATCGCAATAGAAGAGGCGCCTGCAATGAAGCAGCGCCCGGCGAAGAAGATTCAGGCTATGGGGGGGTCGACTAGGGGGGTGTGAGCCAAACTGCGATAAAGGTCGCGATGTCGTCCATTACGCGACGATATTTTGTGGAGCTCCATATCCGGCGTGCCACTTTGTATT
>NZ_APNL01000043.1:0-2428 GCF_040361435.1 Salinisphaera sp. C84B14
TTACACACCTAGATCATCCTTTCGCCCACGTCAGCGCCCCCGGCGGTTACGAGTACCACCAGGGTGAGCGCTACGAGTACGGGGGCGAACACGAACGTCATCGAACTAGAACCACAGGGTCCATGAAATCGGAAAGGCGGCGAACATAGCCGCGCGCCTTGGTTGCTGTCAATACACCCGCACCCGCGCTCATACGACCGGTGCGGGCTGACTGCCTGCATGTTCGGGCGCCTCGCCCGGCTTGAGCACAGGCGTCGACAGCGCCGGCATTGCGGCCGGATCCGCGAACAGCAGCAGACGGTCGATATCCAGGGCATGGATGGCATGATCCCGGCAGAAAGCATGGGCGGCCGGACTCAGACGACCCGAGGTCGCCAGGATCGCCTTGCCGCCGAACTGTGCCTGCACGAGATCGGCCAGTTCATGGGCAGCGTCTACGTCGACCTGGGCATCGCGGTCATGCCGGCATTGCACTCGCAGCACCTTGTCGCCGTCACGCAGCACGATATCGATACCTTGGCGCGAGTGCTCTGGCATGAATTCAACGTCGAACCCCTTGCGCCGAAACGAATCGGCGACGAGCTGTTCGAACTGCGCCGAGCTCAGCGCCGCGATATTCTCGCGAGTGACCGCGGCCGGCGACGGCGTCGGCGCAGCGGGGCCCGGCGGCGGACGGGTCTCGGCTGCCGGCAACGGTCCGGCCCGCTGTCCCGGCGCGGCGTTTACCGGGCGCGATGCATGCGCGGGATGCTTGCGCCGGCGACGCGATCGACGCCTTCGCGAACGGCCTTGCGCATGCCCACGCCGGCCATGCCGATCGCGGGCGGCCGATGCCAGCGCGGCACCCACCCACACGAGCAACCACAGCCAGGCCAGCGGCAACAGCACGTCGGCATGAAATGATTCACCCGCCAGGCCGGCATGGGGCTGCGGCACGACCCCAAGCAGTGGACCAACCACATAAAGAATGACCGCGAACCCGAAAACGCCCACGCACAGCCGAACCAGCCACGGTCTGGCCACCCACGTCGCCCGGATGCCCCGATGCGGCCGACGGCCTATTTTACGTCGACGCGCCATATCGCCTCCCCCAGTACGATAACGCCCCTGTTCAGGACTCTAGACCGCGGGGTCAGGCGCCGCAATATTGCCGTCACAATACAGACGGATGGCGCTCTGGCGGGCGCGCGGCCCTGCAAATCGGTTGTCGGCCGGGGCGAGCGTGGCGTGGTGCCGCGTCACTCGCCACGCCGCTCCTTTTGCTGTGGCACGACCCGCAGATGCGAGGGGTTGTAGCCGATACGCGCCACTCGCTCGACGAGCCGGCTGTAATCGGTGGCTTCGATGGACGGTTCGCTGGACATGATCCAGACGAAGTCGAGCCGCTCGCGAGCCACGATCGTGTGGCGATAATCGTCGGAGACGTAGGCGATCACGAACTGCATCTTGATCGGCCAGATGAACTGCATGGCCCAGACCGCGTTGCCGGTATCAGGCACCACATAGCCGGTGGGTCGCATCGTCTTTTGCTTGCCCCCGAAGCCGCCCTTGCGGAAGGTGAAGGTGACGTCCACCCGGTCGTCGCCGCCCCGGCGATAGCGCTCCACCGAGTTATGCGCGGTCCGGGTGATGGACGGCGGCTTGTGCGCGATCACATACCAGTCGCGCATGTAGCGGTTCAGATCGACGAGCTGTGCGCGCGGAAAATCGGTGCGCGGCACGATGCTGCGCGCACTGAAGCCAAACGATCGGTTCATGAACGACATCATGGGCCGCTCCCGGTGGCACCGTCCCGGGTGAGCGCCCGACAGACGGCATGAATATGGAGCGCCTACTATTGGGCGTAGGCGCGCCGGTGGCAATCAGTTGAAATGCCGAGTGGTTTGCGGGCGAACACGGCAGAGTGCGGGCCGGCACCGTGCCGCCAGGCTAGCGGCTTTCGTTGTCGGCCTGGTCCTTGCTCTGATCTGCCGACGGCTGTGCCTTCACGCAGTCGGCCACGGCATCGAAGTCGAAGCTGCGGTCAAAGCGGTTGGCACAGTACTGCCAGCGGGCACTGGCCAGTTCGCCGCTTTCGCGGGCGAATCTTTCCAGCGCCGCATACTGCTCGGCCATCTGCTGTTCGAGTTTTTCGAAGGTCGAGCGCTTCGGCTCGCCGGTGCCGTTCGGTTCGTTCTCGTCATCACGAGCAAACATGTCGGCATATTCGCCGAACTTCGCCTGTAGATCGTCGCTGAGTTGCTGGGCCTTGAGCTTGAGCCGGGTGAGCGTATCGCCGTTGTGGTCGGCGGCATAGCTCGCACTCAGCGGGCAATCCGAACGCAGCGTGGGCGCCCGGTTCTGCTTGAGCAGGGCCATGCGGTCATTGACCAGTTCCGACTGTGCCGTATCGGCGGTGGTGGTGCTGGTCGGAAACGCATCGCCGGCC
>NZ_APNL01000044.1:0-1739 GCF_040361435.1 Salinisphaera sp. C84B14
GATCTGCAATCGATCCAGAACGAAATCGAACAGCGCCTCGGCGAGATCGATCGCGTGTCCGAGCAGACCGCGTTCAACGGCACCAAGGTGCTCGACGGCTCCAAGACCGAAATCAAGATCCAGGTCGGTGACAAGGACGATCAGACCATCTCCATCAACCTGGAGAACATGGATTCGGCTTCGTTGAACCTGAACGGCTTCACGGTCAGTGGCACGCAGGTCGCCGCCGACACAAGCGGCCTGACCGGCGGCGCGAAGCTGGTTTCCTACTCTGGCGCCAACGGCGAAACCCAGTACGCCGTGGATACCGATGGCACCGGCACGACGTACGAAACAGCTACGATCGATGCGTCCACCGGCGCTGTCACTGCAAGCGGCACGGGCGTGACCCCCACCGGCACCACCACGGACGTCGCCAACGGTGAAACCGTAACGATCCCCGGCACCAAGACGACCGACCCGCTGGCGGCCCTCGACAGCGCTCTGAAGCAGGTCGACGATCTGCGCTCGGATCTCGGTGCGGTCCAGAACCGTCTGGATTCGGCGATCAACAACATCTCCACCACCGAAATCAACATCTCCTCGGCCCGCTCGCGCATCACCGATGCCGACTACGCCACGGAAGTGTCGAACATGTCCAAGGCCCAGATCCTGCAGCAGGCCGGTACCTCCGTGCTGGCCCAGGCCAACCAGAGCACCCAGGGCGTGCTCTCCCTGCTCCGGTAAGCAGCAGACCGTTCTCGCAAGGGACAAGAAAGAGGGCGCCCCAGGGCGCCCTCTTTTTTTATTGGGCAAATCGAGCGCGGGCCCGTTTTACCGTATTAAAGAAATTTCCTTTCTAGGCGATATGACATCAGCGGCGCGATATGCAGATCGCCCCTATAGCCGCCGGCCATAGCCGGCCAGTCACAACGACTTAGACACAGGAAATCGCCATGTCCTTCGTGATCAACACCAACACGCTGTCGCTGACCGCTCAGCAGAACCTCAACCAGTCCCAGAAGACCCTGAACAGCGCTATCGAGCGTCTGTCCTCGGGCAGCAAGATCAATTCCGCCAAGGACGATGCCGCCGGTCAGGCCATCTCCAACCGCATGACTTCGCAGATCAACGGTCTCAAGCAGGCCTCTTCGAATGCCAACGACGGCATCTCGCTGGCCCAGACCACGGAAGGCGCGCTCAACCAGATCAACGACAACCTGCAGCGCGTTCGTGAACTGACCGTGCAGGCGGCCAACGGCACCAACAGCGCCTCCGACCTGGAATCGATCCAGAACGAAATCGGACAGCGCCTCGGCGAGATCGATCGCGTGTCCGAGCAGACTGCGTTCAACGGCACCAAGGTGCTCGACGGCTCCAAGACCGAAATCAAGATCCAGGTCGGCGACAAGGACGATCAGACCATCTCCATCAACCTGGAGAATATGAATTCGGCCTCGTTGGGCCTCGAAGGCTTCAACGTCGACACCAGCCGTGATGTCGCGGTCGATACCGCGACCAACAGCATCAACCTGGTGTCCTACACCGATGCCAACGGCGAAACCCAGTACGCCAACGACACCGCCGGCGACGGCACTGCCTACACGACCGTCAACATTGATCAGGATACGGGTGTTGTAAGCGCCGGCACGACCGATGTGACTGCGGCCGCACAGGCTGCGACGCCGGCCAGCATCGCCGACGGCACCACGATCCAGCTCAAGACCGAAGACCCGCTGGCCACGCTGGACAGCGCCCTG
>NZ_APNL01000045.1:0-956 GCF_040361435.1 Salinisphaera sp. C84B14
CCCGTGTCGGCACGCGTAATGGCCAGCCGGTTTATATTCAGGACATCGCCGAAGTTGGTTATGGCCGGGCAATTCGACGCGGCGCGGAAATCGCTAACGGCGAGGAATCCGTTGGTGGTTATGTTCTCAAGCTGATCGGAACGGATACACAGCGTGTCCTCGAGGATACCAATGCCAAGCTTGAGGAAATCAACAAGTCGTTGCCCGACGGGATGGTCGCCAAGGTCTATTACTCGCAGGCCGAACTGGTAGACAAGGCAACTAGCACGGTCGTCGAAGCGCTGTTAATCGGCGCTGTACTCGTACTTGTTTTGCTGTATCTGTTCCTCGGCAACGTGCGGTCAACGCTTATTGTGGTGTCGAGTGTGCCGCTATCGCTGCTCGTGGCATTCATCGCAATGCGCGTGTCGGGCTTATCCGCGAACTTGATGAGCCTCGGTGGCCTAGCCATTGGCATTGGCATGATGGTCGATGGCTCGGTCGTGATGATCGAAAACATCTTCCGGCATTTTGAGGAGCGTGACCTTGAAGCCGCGAGCATGTCCGATCTGGTCGGGGCCGCGGCGCGTGAAGTCGGTCGGCCGATCGTGTTCGCTGTCGCGATTGTGATCCTCGTGTTCCTGCCGTTGTTCACGCTCCAAGGTGTCGAGGGCAAACTGTTCTCGCCGATGGCCTATACGATCAGCTTCGCGTTGGCCGCAGCGCTGTTGCTATCCCTGACGCTGGTTCCCGTGCTGGCCGTGCTGGCATTCCGACGGGTGACCACGATGCAGGAACCACGGTTCGTGTCATGGATGAAAGCGGGTTATCGGCCGATGCGGGATGCCGCGCTTAAGGCTCCGGTCGTCGTAGTGGGGACGGCGGTCGTGTTGTTCATCGCCAGCCTCGCTGTGTTTCCGCAGTTGGGTACGGAGTTCATTCCGACCCTACGGGAAGGCACATTCATGGTTCGCTCC
>NZ_APNL01000046.1:0-526 GCF_040361435.1 Salinisphaera sp. C84B14
TACCGGCAATGCCCCGGCGTGGTTCGCCGGCCAGGCCGGCGAACACGCCCATCCGGCCGTGTTCTCTGGCCTCAAGACCCAGGCCCTATCGACGAGCGGGCAGGGCATCGGCGGCTACAACCAGCTCGTATTCGATGCCACGCCCAAGCAACTGCGCACCCAGCTGGCCACCACCGAATACGCCAGCTCGCTGGCGCTGGGTCATCTCAAACACCAGACCGACAACCAGCGCGGCGCCGACCGCGGCCACGGCGCCGAACTCACCACGCAATCCTACGGCAGCCTGCGTGGCGGCCAGGGCGTGCTGCTCACCACCGAAGGCGGGCAAGAACAGCTTCGCGCCGACGGCGCAAAAGCCGCCCTCGGCCAGGCCCACGGGCTGATCAAAAGCCTCGCCGAAGCCGCCGACGCCCAACAAGCCACCGTCGAAGGCGACCCCAAACCCGCAGACCGCCCCGCGCTCACGGCCCTCGAAGACACACAAGAATCGATCGCCGCCACCGCATCGGGCACCGGTACCACGACA
>NZ_APNL01000047.1:0-526 GCF_040361435.1 Salinisphaera sp. C84B14
TCCATATCCGGCGTGCCACTTTGTATTCCTACCAAGTGAGCGGATGCATGGCTGCAGTGATCATTATGTTCAGCGCTAACGCCGGAATCGGCACCATCTACCGCAGTGGACTCAACGTGAGAGTACGTTTCGCCATCAGATGACGGCCAATCCACGTGGCTCGCCCACGCCTGCGCACTCAGTGCCACAATCACTGTGAGCACTATCGCCACAAGTCGTTGTAGATTGGTGCGGGACGACGGCATGCGTTGGAAGGTACCACACACGCTACCCGAAACGCTACAACGACCGTGACGAGAAATTCCGTAATGCAATCTGCGAGCATACCCCTGAGCGCTATCGCGTATGGCAAGATCCGGCTACCGACCAGTAACGGGAAATCATCCACCGCTGATCATGAGTCAACCGAGTTGCTGAACTCCCGCGCGCAAGAACATGCGAACGCGATCTATCCGCTTGCCACTATGCATCGATGACTTTCCTTCCTCGATACATCGATGGGGCCACCTACGCCACCGCACCTAGA
>NZ_APNL01000048.1:0-516 GCF_040361435.1 Salinisphaera sp. C84B14
GGGGTTGATGCCGACAATCTCGATGTCGTCGCCGACGTTGATCACGCCGCGCTCGACACGACCGGTGGCCACCGTGCCACGACCGGAGATCGAGAACACGTCTTCAACCGGCATCAGGAAGGCGCCGTCCACGGCACGTTCCGGCTCGGGGATGAAGTCGTCCATGGCGCGTACGAGCTTGGCGATGGCTTCGGTGCCGAACTCGCCTTCGTCGCCTTCCAGCGCCTTGAGCGCGGAGCCCACGATGACCGGGGTGTCGTCACCCGGGAAGTCGTAGGCGTCGAGCAGCTCGCGCACTTCCATTTCGACGAGCTCGAGCAGCTCTTCGTCGTCGACCATGTCGGCCTTGTTGAGGAACACGACGATATGCGGCACGCCAACCTGACGCGACAGCAGGATGTGCTCACGCGTCTGCGGCATCGGGCCGTCAGCAGCCGATACCACCAGAATCGCGCCGTCCATCTGCGCCGCACCGGTGATCATGTTCTTGACGTAGTCGGCGTGACCCGGGCAGTC
>NZ_APNL01000049.1:0-469 GCF_040361435.1 Salinisphaera sp. C84B14
TATTGGTTTTGTGGCTCCTACACTACGGCGACTCGCCACTTGGCGATCATGAGCTTCATTCCGATTAAGCGTCTCGCTCCGGTCTGCAATCAGAGTTTCGGCTCGTTCGATTTGCTCGTCGGACATTAAGCTCAGGATGAGCGCCTGCTCTTTTAAAGCCGCTTCTAGCCCTTTGTTTGCTGCTAATGAAACCCACACGTAGGCCTCGACAAGATTGACTTCATCGCCCTGCGCGCGCTGGTACAGCTTACCAAGGTTGTACTGAGCGACCGCAGAATTCTGTCTTGCTGCGCGCTTAAACCATCGCCGAGCCTGCGTCAGGCTTTTATCAACGCCCCTGCCCTGGGCGTACTTCACCGCCAAGTTAATCTGGGCGTCGACGTGACCCTGCGTCGCGGCTTTCAAGTACCACCGAGTGGACTCAACGTCATTTTGGTTTACCCCAATTCCTTTTTCATAACACCATCCG
>NZ_APNL01000050.1:0-361 GCF_040361435.1 Salinisphaera sp. C84B14
CACCCAGATCGCTGCGCAGATCGTCGACCTGCTTGAGGGCAGAATCCAGGGCTTTCAGCGGATCGGTGGTCGATACGTTGACGCTGTCGGTTTCGGCGACAGTCGTTTCGGCTGCCGGGGCCGCGATACCGCGATTGCTCGCAGTCACTACGCCGCTATCGGAAATCTCGGCTTCCGTATAGACATCTTCGGCGCCCGAGGTGTCCTTGATCGCGTACTTGGTGGCGCCGTCGTCGCCGGTGTACGACACCAGCGACTGGTCGGCCGTCAAGGCGCTCTGGTCATTCGAAGCCAGGGTCTGGCTGGAATCGACGTTGAAGTTGGTCAGGCCGAGCGAAGCCGAATCCATGTTCTCCAGGTT